>NZ_CAJHBJ010000017.1:0-58130 GCF_904846595.1 Psychrobacter sp. HII-4
GGACTCTTTTTTGCCGCTTCATCGTTAAAAATAAGCGCTTAGAATGACTAAACTTATTATTTTTAACATCGAATCGCCTAAAAAATAGTCGCTGTCAGTGCCATGGTCGAATGTTCAACACGCCCTATAAGAAAGAGCGATTTTGCATGGCTTGCCCGAGGGTCATACTATCGAGGTACTCAAGCTCGCCGCCCATCGGTACGCCTTGTGCCAAACGGGTAATTTTACTGACATGACGACTGACCGCTTCACTGATAAAGTGGGCGGTAGTCTGGCCTTCGACCGTGGTACCTGTCGCCAGTATCAGCTCCGCCACTGGCTCCTGTTTGACTCGCCACACCAGCTGATCGATGTTTAAATCATCAGCACTGATGCCATCTAGTGGTGACAGATGACCACCTAAGACGAAATAACGACCACGGTAACCTGCCGTTTGCTCTATCGCCATCACATCGGCGGCGGTTTCGACCACACACAACAGCCCATCATCACGCCTCGGATCTTGGCATAATGGACAAATCGCCTCATCACTGAAGCTATGGCAGCGCTGGCACTCAACGATATCTCGCATTGCTTCATCCAGCGCTTGCGCGAGCGCCATGCCTTGCGGGCGTTTTTTGGTCAGCAAATGGAGCGCCATACGCTGGGCGCTTTTTTGTCCCACGCCTGGCAAGATACGCAGCTGTTTGACCAGCTGATCAAATTTGGCTGTCAGCAAAGTGTCTTCCTTTTTTAACTTCATGTATAAATCGTAGCTATAAAAATGGGGTCGTATCGTGTCGATAACAACCCCATTTTTGTGTTCAGCGTGCTGTTTTTGGCGGCTAAAGGCTTTATATTTCACATGTTTTTTTAAAACCATGCCAGATACTTGCTTTGCTTAGCCTGCCCTTGAGCTATTTAAAACAAGCCTTGCATACCTGGTGGTAGACCCATACCTGAGGTCGCGCTCGCCATGGTTTGCTCATATAGCTCGTCGGCTTGACGTACTGCATCATTGATCGCAGCAGCGATGAGGTCTTCGATCATATCTGGCTCGTCGTCTAATAAGCTAGGATCGATGGTCAAACGCTTGACCACGTGACGACCAGTCATGGTGACTTTGACCAGACCACTGCCCGCTTCTGCTTGTACTTCTTTGTTAGCCAGCTCTTTTTTGGCGTTTTCAACGTTTGCTTCGACTTTCTTTTGCATCGTTTGTGCTTGTTGCATCAATGCTTGAATATTCATAATCGCCTCTTGGTATTTTATGGAAATACGTAACGTAATGCGTCGGTTTTCATCACGTCACGTTTATGCGTTGACGGTGATTATACCGTTATCTTTACAAACTGTCTAAGCCGCGCGCCAAATCTTTGATGATATCTGCCACGTCCTCCAACCCAACCGACAAACGAATGAGACTGTCTTTGACACCCGCTTCTGCGCGCGCCTCAGCGCTCAGGCGAAAATGGGTGGTGGTGGCAGGATGAGTGATGGTGGTTTTGGCATCGCCCAGATTATTGGTGATAGAGAGCATTTGAGTGGCGTCTATCACATGCCAAGCAGCTGCTTTTGCATCCTTAATACCCGCATCAGGGCGGGCTTGCGGCTTCACCTCAAACCCCATGATAGCGCCGTAGCCACCTTGCATATGATGTTGCTGCGTGGCAAGCGCGTGGGCGGGATGATCGCTTAAGCCTGAAAAATGCACGGTACTGACATTGGGGTGATTGGCCAAAAACTCTGCCACTTGATTGGCGTTTTGGCAGTGCGCCTGCATACGCAGCTTTAGCGTCTCAAGCCCTTTGGTAAAAACCCACGCGTTGAACGGGCTCATACTGATACCGCCTGAGCGCACCACGGTAAAGGCATCTTGCATCAGCTTATCACTACCGACCAGCGCGCCGCCCAACACGCGACCCTGACCGTCTAGATATTTGGTCGCCGAGTGAATCACCACATCCGCGCCCAAATCTAATGGCCGTTGCAGCGCCGGCGTCGCAAAGCAATTATCAACGACAAGTAATATACCATTGGCTTTACACAGCTCGCTTAAATAGCCAATATCACAAATTTGCGCGAGTGGATTACTTGGGCTTTCGCAATATATCACTTTGGTGTTTGGCTGCACCGCTTTTGCCCACGCGTCATTATCGAAGCAATCGACATAGCTGACCTCGACCCCAAACTTTGTCATGTAATTATTAAACAGCCCAATCGATGAGCCAAATAGCTGATTGGCCGCCAGCAGATGGTCGCCTGCTTTTAGGTAGGCCAAACACATGGTCAAAATCGCGCCCATGCCTGAAGCGGTGGCTACCGCGCGCTCGCCATTCTCAAGCGCAGCCAAACGCCGCTCAAAAGTACGCACGCTAGGATTGGTATGACGTGAGTACACGTTACCTGTTTTGCTACCGTTAAAGTGCGCAGCAGCATCGGCGGCCGACGCATAAACATAAGAGCTGGTGGTAAAAATAGCCTCTGAATGCTCGCCTTCATCGGTGCGATGGTGCCCAGCTCGTACCGCGATGGTTTGCATACCATAATCAAGGCCTAAATCGAGCGCATCGCTGCGCCAGTTTGGATCCAGTGTATTTAAGTTTTTATCATTCTGCGTGTGCGACTGACTCATATATCTTCCATTGCCTTGGGGAGTACTGTGGCGTGTCCTCCACTCAGTCGATTATCACCTACACGGGCTGATGAGGGCACGCCTTAAATTGATAAGGGGTGATTGGTAAAATGACGGCATATCTTTGTCGATCTTACCCATCCGCCTTATCATAGCATGTCAACTTATTCCACACATCTGGTTTCAAAGGCCAGCTAAATCGTATTTTTGCATACTCAGCCCAGCGGCACACGAGCGCGTACCAGACCCACTATTACTTTGGGAGAGACGCTGCAATACGCTGAGCCATTTAACAAAAATAACGTATTTATAATAGGCAGATATAGCAACAACTGCTAAGCTTAGCGTCGATTTCGAGTTAGTCTCAGATTTTACCTGACGCAGTACTATTATCGATTTGCTAATCAATGCTATTATTTCAAAACCTCTATTTTTTGTGGTCATAGACAGCGTAACGATAAGGTCGCTGTCCGACCACACCCAGCAAACGACTTAATTCGTAAATACAGGCTCATTAAGGTAAATCCGTCATGTCGATGTTTAGTATAGATCCAGCCAACTTCTCACTGAGCCTAACCCTCGGACTGACATTGGGACTGAGCGCCTGTCAGAGCCTACCCAAGCAGCCGCACCTGCCCGAGAGTCAAGCGCTGTCTGCACGCATCCATGCACTGTATCAAGCAAAAAACAGCAAACCCTCCGAGCAAACAGATTTGGTCGCCGCCATCAGCGAACAAAACGATATCCACCCAGACTTATCAGGCTATCACCCGATTGTCACTGGAGCCAATGCCTTTGCCTCTCGCAGCATCTTGACGGGTATGGCCACCCGCAACATCGATGCCCAGTATTATATCTGGCACAATGACCAAGCCGGCCAGCTAATGCTCAAAGACTTGTGGGAAGCGGCTGAGCGCGGGGTAATCGTGCGCTTGCTACTCGATGATTTTAATAATAATGCTGAATTTGATCAGCATTTATTGCGCTTTGCCAGTCATCCAAATATCGCGGTACGCATCATCAACCCCTTGATGCACCGTAAGTTTCAAACCCTAAACTACGTCACAGGCCTGCCTAGAATCAATCGGCGCATGCACAATAAGAGTATGACCTTTGACAAGCAGATTACCATCATCGGTGGACGTAATATCGGCAATGAATACCTAAGTAACGATCAAAATAGCCAGTTTGCTGATCTGGATGTCTTGCTCATCGGCAAAGTCGTGGCCGATATTGATAATAGTTTTGCCAGCTATTGGTCGTCGCCGCTGTCGTTTGACATCGAGACGCTCGCGACCCTCGGCGATGGCGCAGCCACTGATTTTTTGGCAGCGCTAGACAAGATTGGTCAAGATAAAAAACACCATGCCAATAGCAGCTTGACCGTCTATAAAGCAGCGATTGAAGAGTCGACCATAGATGAGGACTTAGTGAGCAAGCGGGTGCCGTTTCGTTGGACAGACATGCAGTTTTTGAGTGATGATGTCGGCAAGCTGAGCAAGGCCGTCCCTGCCGATACTAATTTGGTGCATCAACTGCGTACCCTGCTCGGCAGCCCGACCAAAAAACTGACCATCATCTCATCTTATTTTGTCCCGACCAAAGACGGCGTCAACACCTTAGTACAGCTGGCCAATGCTGGTATCGATATCAAAATCTTGACCAACTCTTTTGATGCAACGGATGTCACCGCTGTACACTCAGGCTACAGCCAGTGGCGGCCAGCGCTGCTGCGCTCAGGCGTAAAAATCTATGAGCTCAAATCCACCGCTGCTGAAGAAAAGCGTGAAAACAAGCTATGGAAAGCCCGCAGTCAATCCTCAACCAGTCTCCATGCCAAAACCTTTGCCGTTGATGACTATCAAGTGTTTATCGGCTCATATAACGTCGACCCACGCTCTGCCAATATCAATACCGAGATGGGCGTGATCATCAACGACGACGAGCTGGCAAGACAGCTGCATGGCGCGCTCAGTGATGACTTGCTCAATCAAGCTTATGAGGTAAAGCTGCTAGATAACGGTCGCCTGCAGTGGCACACCATGGAAAACGGCGAAAAGGCAGTGTACGACTCAGAGCCGCGAGTCGACATGAGTGACCATGTCTGGCTGACCATCATGTCTTGGTTGCCGATTGATTGGTTATTGTAGTACTCAGGCGGGGCTTTGATTCACTCGATAATTAGGGCGTGTTGAACATTCGCAAATAGGCACTACTGATCGCTAAAATTGTTCCAGACAAGGCACAAAGCGACGATAATGCAGATGCCTTAGTGAGATTTGTAACGCAGTATGGGGCAATTTTAGCATCAGCCCCAACGATAAAAGCAGGGGACAGGACTCTTTTTTGCCGCTTCATCGTTAAAAATAAGCGCTTAGAATGACTAAACTTATTATTTTTAACATCGAATCGCCTAAAAAATAGTCGCTGTCAGTGCCATGGTCGAATGTTCAACACGCCCTATTTCAATGGGCTAAAAATAGCGAAACACTCTGAATATTACTGTCTTGACGCTTCCCTTTTTTATTGGGAGGTGTCAGTTTTTATCATGCGGATTATCTAGAGGATAATCGGCTTAACAACCACATTAGCTTGTGGTGTGGATGCGTGATTTACTATGCCTAATCGTTCTCAATATGCCCTGATGTCTACGAAAGATAGAAACATGGTATTGTTTATTTGCTTTAGTAGCGCCGTCGCGTTTTTTGATTTTTTGATTTATTTATATATCTCAGACATCGTGGCATCGGCGCTGTTCCCCGTCAATAGCAACCCCAATATTGCTCGGCTACAAGGGTTAGGACTGTTTGCCGTCGGTTATCTTGCTCGTCCATTCGGCGGTGTTTTGCTGGGGCGCTATGGAGATATCAAAGGGCGTAAGTTTACTTTACTCGTCAGTATGCTCGTCAGTGCCATCAGTTTGCTAGTCATGGCTTGTTTGCCGACCTATGCACAGTGGGGACTGATATCGCCTGCTTTGTTTATCCTGTTGCGGCTCATACAAGGAATGGCATTTGGCCTGTATGTGCCCTTGGCTTGGGTATTTGTGGCCGAGCACATGCCCCGTCAGTATTTGTCGGTTGCTTGTAGTTATGTCACGGCCAGTTTTTTTGTGGGTGTGTTGTTTTCAAATGCGTTTTTTATGTGGTTGTCGAACGTTATGACCACTGAGCAATTGGTCGACTATGGCTGGCGACTGCCGTTTTTTGTGGCAGCCATACTGAGCTTTTTGCCGCTATTGGCCTGGCGCTTGGTCCGTGAAACGCCTTTTTTTACGGCCATGCTAGCATCAAAACCACCAAACTATGTCGCCAAACCCTTGACGCTGCTGTCTAAGCACTGCAAGCACTCTGTCTTTATTGGGATGATTTTGACCTTAATCATCTCCAGCATCACCACAGTCGTTGTCATTTTGCTGCCCGACTTGATCAAGCTGCGCTTTAACCTAGATGCGGATTTGTTTGGGTTTTCACACAGTCTGGGCATTGTGTTTATGATTTTTGGCTGTGTTTTTTATGGGATGTTATCGAACTACCAAAACTTTGGTAAAATTCTTGCCGCAGGCTCCGCGCTACTTATCGCCATGATTTTTGCTTTCTTTTATCATTTAGACGCTGGTGGCGATTATATCTTGATCATGTACGCCCTCTTAGGCTTTTGCTCAGGTATTATTGGCATGATGCCAGCTATCTTGGTACAGCTGTTTCCGACCAATGTACGTCTAACTGGCATGGCACTTTGTTATAATGTCACGTACGGCATCGTCGGTATCTCGATTCCTTTTGGACTCGGCTATGCCACGACTCTAGTGAGTTTCTCTCCGGCTCTCTACGTTGCATTTATCGGTTTTATCGGTATCATCATGGGTCTTTATTTTTACAACTTGCCCGAGTTTAAAAAGATTGAGCATGTAATCTAATCGCGACCTAACGGGTCGCAGCCTCGGTCGTGTCTTAGCTTTATAGATGATGGATGATACATACGGTGTCATGGTAGCTGCATGACGCTTTTTTTATGCGCTTAAGACCCCATAAACCAAACCACGCTTATACATTTAGCCACTACTACACATTTAACGACTCTTTATTAAGGCCCCACCCCTATGGTTGATATGAGCAATAAACGACTCTCTGTTGCCCCTATGATTGATTGGACAACGACAGATTATCGTTACTTTGCGCGGTTGTTTAATCCGCATGTTTATCTTTATACTGAGATGATCAGCACGGGTGCACTCATCCATGGCAATCGCGATCGGCATCTGCGCTTTGATGCGCTTGAGCATCCATTGGTGTTGCAACTGGGCGGCGCCGACAATAGCGAGATGACGCAGTGTGCTGAGTTTGCCCAGCAGTATGGCTATGATGAGGTCAATATCAATGTGGGCTGCCCATCTGACCGTGTGCAGCACAATAAAATAGGCGCTTGTCTGATGGCGGAGCCTGAGACGGTTGCTGACTTGGTCAAGCATATGCAGGCTGCGGTCGATATTCCTGTAACCGTCAAGCACCGTATCGGTATTGATGATTTTGACAGTTATGAGTTTATGGTGGACTTTGTCGAGACAGTAGCAGCGGCTGGTTGTACACGCTTTATTGTCCATGCGCGTACCGCTTGGCTACAAGGCTTGAGCCCCAAACAAAACCGTGAAATACCGCCCCTGCGCTATGACGACGTGTACCGCCTCAAACAAGACTTCCCTACGCTCGATATCGAGATCAATGGTGGTATCGACACCGTCGCCGATATCGAGGCACATTTGCAGCACGTTGATGGGGTGATGATTGGGCGGGCGTTTTATCACAACCCTTACTTGCTGGCAGAGGCCAATGGTCTGTGGGGGGCGCCTACGCCCAAGCGCTCAGAGGTTTTGGCGCAGCTCCTCCCCTATCTAGAAACACAAATCGCTAAAGGCGAAGCGCTGCCTACGATGACGCGGCACTATCTGGGTTTGTTTCAAGGACTGATGGGCGCGCGTAAATGGCGACAAGCCTTAAGCGGCAAACCGCAGCTAACGCTCGACGATGTCAAGCAGGCAGCTGATGAGGTGTTGGCGCTCAATCCTGATGTATAGCCGTACTGATTAAGACCACATGGATTGACACCACATGAACTTAAGTAATGTGGTGTTTCGCGCAGTAATTAGCCATTAATAATTACTACTTAAACCACTTGCGCCAGATACTGCCACATAGCAGCGCCATTATTGATGATATGTAGTAGTATCGGCAGCAGCAGCGAGCCTGACTTAAAACGCGCATAACAAAATATCAATGCCAGTACCACAATGGTACTGATCTCATAGACGCCGTACTGCACATGAATGACCGCAAATATCAAACTGGTCACGACGCTTGCAACAACTGCCCCGCGCGGCGATAAATGTGATAAATTATCTGTATCTATAAACTGCTCAGCGATTGCCGACCACAGGAGCCCGCGAAATATCAGCTCCTCATAAACAGGCGCGACGATCACCATTGCAAACACCAATAGCCACACCGAGCTGACAGACTGATACAGCGGATCGACAAACACCAGCGGCGTCTCACCCAACACATACGTCAAGGCCTGACTGCCAATCATAAACAGCAATAACACCCCAAGCATACCTATGCCGACTGCGAGTGAAAACGGCGTTAGTGCCAGATAGTGCCGCACGTTGCCGCCCCTGATACCAATCAGCAAACCGCTCATAGCGACTAACAAAACACAGCCTATGAGGATAGAGAGGCTGACGACCGTGCCATCATTACTGCCAAAATAAAAAATATCAGCCATGCTGGCGCTTTTACCAGTGGGCAATACCAACTTGCCAGCGATATAAACCCCTAATAGCTGACTGATAAAAAACGCCATCACCACCCCTACCGTCAGCACAAACGCGCCCAAACACGAAAACAGTGGCGGTTGTTTTGTGATAGAGGTTTGATGGTCGATGGTCGTGTTTTTTTGCATAAATCGTCACTTAAAGTAGCACACTGCCTAGCTATTTATAGCCTATATGGTGAGTTCAGTATAAAAATGATACAGTGGGACTGGGATAAATTTTATGCAGCATCGAGCAGCGCAGGCATAGCTCGCAAGGAAAATTTATACCAGTGCCACGTTGACCTATCATGTATCTGTTTTATTTAGAATTGACTATAGCCTGTATCTGTCGAGGTATAGGTGGTTGGTTTTCGCCGCTAGGCTTTAATTGCTGCTCAATCAATGATAGTACGTGCTGCGCGACTGACTCTGGGTACTCAAGTGGGAACATATGACCGCCTGCATGGGTCTGGTACGCAATGCCTAGCCGCGATTGAACTTGCTGCGGAAAGCGGCGCTTTAAAAACAAGCTATCCTCGCCGATAATCAGCGTCACAGGTACCTTAGGGCCACGATTGGGCGTCAGCCAATACCAAGAAGGATTGGTACGAAACACCGCCACCTCACTGGCTTTGGGGATGGCCAGTGTCACCTTGCCATCGGCGCGCTCGTGCAATCCATGCTCGATATAGCCCTGAAAGCTGCGCTCATCAAAATTCTTAAAAAAACCTTTATGACGCATTTTTTCGTAGGCTGCCTCTCGGCTGTCCCAAACATCACGGCGACGTTTCGATATCCCAGAGGGCGACAATGCGTCCATTAGGCGGTTATTCATAAGCGGCAGTCTGTCTATTGTTTTGGCCATATGCCAAAGTAGACTGGTTTTGCCATAAATCCATGGCGGATCCATCAGCACCGCTTGGGCAAAGTGCTCAGGCGCGCGGTACAGTGCCTGCAAGGTACACATCGCGCCAAGCGAGTGACCCACTGCCACCACTTGAGTCACGCCATGCTTGTCACACGCGTTTTTTACGCTATCAATAACCTGCTGCGTCAGGCTGCGCCAATGATTATCCACCGGATAGCCAGGAGTATCGCCCAGCCTGGCGATATACTCAATGGTAAAAAACTCAGATAAATGCTCAAAAAACGGCTGATAGACCGCGCTTGGCATACCATTGGCATGGGCAAAATGCAGCACAGGCTTCTGGGTTATTTTTGAGATGGGCAGTGCGGCGCTAAAGGTCTGCAATTCGACTTCATCATTCATAACAAGCTCTCATCAGATCCTGATCAAATGTGATAATGTAGTTTATATGGTTTACGTTATTTGTCATTGGTATGGCAGATAATGAATGTGAAATGTGACATACCAATGAGGCTGAGCATACGCCCAGCCTCAACCATCATACACAATCGTATGAAAACATACAGTACCTAGCGCATCTGCGCGTTACCCTCTGATTGTGGCAGCACATCAAGGCCGATGCTCGAACCCACGCCAGCGCCCAACTTAACAGCAAAGCGGTCCATAAAGAGCTGGAACGGATCGGTTGGGCTATAGTTGACGACATTGTCTAGCTCTAGCTGCTTCTCTAAGCTGGCGATGCTGCCTTTTTTATCTGCCAAACCCAGCTCTATGGACTGCTCACCTGTCCAAAAAAGGCCTGAAAATAGCTTGTTTTGTTCAGGGTTTTTTAGACGGTCACCGCGGCCTTCTTTTACAGCGTTGATAAAGTGCTTATGAGTGTTGGCCAGTACTTTTTCGACATGATTTTCTTCATAGTCGGTCAGTGGGCGTGACAAGCTTAAAATATCTTTATACTCGCCTGCGGTGATGGTACGGTCTTCGACACCAAACTTATCCATCAAGCCTTCGATATTATAGCTTGGCATAATCACCCCGATAGAGCCGACGAGGCTTGACGGATTGACATAAATCTCATCAGCAGCAGACGCGATATAGTAAGCGCCTGAGGCACCGACATCACCGATAACGGCATAGAGTTTTTTGTCTGGATATTCTTGACGCAAGTCCATCATCGTCTGCCAAATCTCATCAGACTGTACGGGCGAGCCGCCAGGCGAGTTGATGTCTAAGGCGACCGCTTTGGCATTGCTGTTTTCAAAGGCGCGGGTCAGGGCTTCATTGACGTCATACGCGTTGGCCACATCGCCACTGCTAATGACCCCTTGTAGCTCGACCACAGCCAGATGCGGCTTACTGGTATCGACATCTTCGAGCCCCGTTGGCGCTTTGCTGCTGCAACCACGGCCCAAGGTCAAAAATATCAGTAAAATATAGCCAAAGGTTAATAGCTTAAAGAAAATCCCCCAACGACGGGCGCGGCGCTGCTCAACCACACTGGCCAACAAGGTATTTTCTAGTAGTCGCCATTCTTGCCCGCTTGGTTGGCTTGGCTGCTGTATTGGCGTTGGTTGATTTGGGGTATTATCAGGACGTTTGTTAGGGTCTGGTGGCCAATTGGGCATATAACTTCCTAAGTCAGAAACAATCTAAAACGATAAAAAAAACAGCATATAAGCACACATGGGCCGCGATACTTTGCCCATGATGCCTTTATCCATTGATATCAGCTGTGAATAGTGCTGCTAAGTATGGTGCTATTTTTAGCATGGTTCAATAGCATAACGGTAAAATATAGTATAACGGTGAAATATCACCATATTGTAACACTGATCGGCCAAACCTTGTTTTTATGGCAGCATCTTTATTAGGGTGACGCCATACTTGTATCTCTTGTCTCTAAGGGCAGTGCGGCTGGCAATATTTTATCATCATGCGTGATAACTACCCCGACACGCTGGCGCTCTAGTACATCAGCGGTGACAGACGACGTGCTGTGACCGAGCCACCTACTCTGTGCCGACGTTGCGCGCTCATCTGTACACATCAGCGACCATAACTGCCAGACTCGTGCATGGCTATCGGCATTTAAGATGATGCGTTCAGGCGGTGTATGGCGCTGCGGCGATGATGAGTCAGACGGCTGAGTCGCTAAGCGATCAAGAAGTGCTTGCACGCTAGCAGCAGAAGATTTGAGCGGTGCAGCCGCGTTATACCTAAGCACTTGTATCGGCATACGGCTACTCTTTATACCGCTAAGATCGATCGCTATCGTACAGTCCCACACGCTAGCGTCCTCTATCTGACGCCAACCAGTCATCGCGGTGATGGACAACTTGTCATTGGCCGATTGCCATGTTTTGCCCTCCTCACAGCGCTGCGCACTGATAGAAGACTTTGCCGCGGCGGGATGAGTGACTTGATAAGCGACTTGCAAGGCTGGCCATCGATCGATGCGCCCTGCTTGCCAGTACTGATAAGTCGGTAAATGCTGCGATAGCTGCAGCACTGTCAGAGGCAACAACTCAGAGGTAGAAGCCTGCAAGGACTTTGGCGGATCATCATTGATTTGTCTTTGACTCAAAGCGGCGCTACTACTTTGTACAACGACACCGTGCAAGCGCTTTATTGATAAGCTACCCAGCTGCTGCGCCACAGTGGCAGACAATGCCTCTGCGGTAAGCCTACTTGGCATGGTCGGTGCATCACTTGGTCTGTGATCTGCCAAAAATAACCAACTGACTTCATCTTCATCTTCACCACTCTCCCCACTGTCATCCGTCATGGGGTATTGCAGCACACTGGCGCTTATATACTGATCGCCAGTCGGCAATAAGTAAAGCGTCGGTACAGCCATCAATGATTGCTGATTGGCATAAACCGTCATCATGAGCAGCACCAAAGGCGGCAGTGCTAACCCGCGACTGATGAACCCTCGTGGCAACAGCCAAGGCAATATCACCAATACCATCATTAGCACGATAGCCATGTTGATGGGTGTGTACAACCACGCGGCAGACAATGCAGGCAATGTCGTCAACCAATCGATTAGCTGATGCAAACTCAGGATAATGGCGGTGACAAACGACCATAGACCATCTGCCAGCGTCGGCGATAGCAGATAAATCAAGCCTGCCAATAAATTCAGCGGTACAATGACCCAGCCGAATAAACCGATGGCAAACATATTGATGATAAGACCCCATAATGAGGCCTTGCCAAAGAGTAGCAATGTGATGGGCAATAAAGCAATAAACAACCAAAACTGTAACTTAAAGACGCGTTTGGCTACGCCCCATCCCTGCCGCAGCCATAGCCTGCCGCCAGCCTCATTCTGATGCGACGATGGTGTGTTTGTCTGCGTGCTGGCCAATGTATGAGGGTGATGTGATCTGTCTTCATACTTAAGTAATAGCGCCACTGCGACAAAGGACAACCAATAGCCTGCCTGCCATAATACATAAGGATCGCACCACGCCATAAGAACAGCCAGCGCCAGTAATACCCGCATGGTACTAACAGGCAATAAGCTCAGGCGCATCAGTCCTATAGCAAATAGCATCCAGGCGGTACGAGCAGCAGGCACATCAAACCCAGTAAATAGCGCATAAACAAAAGCCGCGCCAATCATCACCCACCAGCGTACTTGCCAGCGTGGTACGTAACGATACAAGGCGGGATATAACTGATTGACTATCATCACCGCTGCACCTGCCAACACAATGGCCAAAAACAAAACGTGGGTGCCTGATATCGCCAGTAAATGCGAGATACCCGCCAGCTGGTATAGCTCTTTGGTATCGCGACTGATAAGGCTCCTATCTCCTGTCAGCAAGCTGAGCGTAACCGCCTTTGCTTGTTGCTCATCGCCAGTAAGCACATGCCAGCCTTGATAAAAATGCTGGCGCAGCTGCCAGCGTCCGCGATCGATATACGTACGCACGCGCGACAGATGAGAAAGAGAAGAAGATGCTACAAGCAGATCTGTATCAGCAGTACTGACAGGCTGCGTCGCTGTTACCAATACACGCGCCACTCCATCGATATGGCGACCGCGCAACCAGCGATAGCTGTCAAAGCCAGAGGGGCTACTGGTTGCCTGCTCGGCCATCGCCAATGGAGACAGCGCTAAGCTCATCCACCGCGTCTCCCCTGGTTTTAGCTGAGAGAGATTAGCAAACTGCTTGGCCGTCTCTGGCCGACGCGAAGATTGAGGATAAGCACTAAGCAATATGCGATGCCTATCAGTGTGCAGCGTATCAAGATTGATTGAATTTCTTTTAATACTTAGGCTATTTTTATTGGTATGTGATTGTACATCTGCTAAGTGGCTGGCGGTGATATTATCCAAATCTTGCGGTGTCAGCTCAGAGACCAAAGGCGAGAGGTGGGTGATGACTGCCACCTGCCGATAGCCAGTGTCTGCAGCTGCATCCAAAACACTATCGCTGATACCTTCGATTGTCACCAATGCTTGCACGCGTAGTGGCGCAGTGATTTTGCTCGACTCCGCTTGCTGGTGACTGACCAGTGCTTGTAACGCGCTAACCCCTATTAGCCCCGCTGCCAGTATCACGACCACTATATGACGGGCAAGGAACAAAAGGCGTTTGGTAATGGATAACTCAATAACAGGTGACTGCGAGGAGGTGTGAGGAGAAAATGGCGTTGATTGCGCGGCTGGAGTGGCAGGTGTATAAAGGCGAGAGAGCATAATAAGCGCAAGGCTCATCACCACTAGTATGAGGGCTAATACTGAAGGATTAATGGTATCAACCAGTGATGAGACGCTTGGCATGCTATCTGCAACGGCCAGCACTCCCATCATCACGACGATAATCAAACCACCTACCAACCAATACACCAGCACTCCTTGCTCGAGGATTTGATCATAAACCCATCAGACTGACACGTCATGCAATAGCATTTACACGACTATTACCCTATACTAATTGCCTATATTGCGCTAAGGATGATCTCGCATTGTTAGCCTTTATATTCTAATAAAACTTTTAGCCTGATTTTTATTATTAATACTACTTTATCTCAGTCCATCAATGCGCTTGAGCGGACTGTCGTTAACGATGAAAGGCGATCCTGTGCCCCAAAAACGTCTCAAAGACCTGCTCCCTACACCAGAAAAAATCCTAGAAAGCCGTACCTTAAAACTGTTTGCCCCGCAGCTGGCTGACGCACGTCTATGGCATTTTAACCGCCATAGCTTAAACAAGGCGGTCTATATCGGTGTACTCAGTGCATTTTTTCCTTTGCCAGGGCAAATGCTGCTGGCCTTACTCGGCTCGCTTATTTTTCGTGCCAACGTCCCTATGGCGCTTGGCCTGACTTGGATTACCAACCCTGTGACCAGCCTACCGATATTTTATGCAGGCTATTATATCGGTGCCAAAATCATCGATGTACCCATGATCAGCCTGCGATTGATCGGTCGGATGATTGCTGATTTTAGTTTATGGGCATTATCAGACGGTGCCAACCCCTTTATCACTTATAAAGGCACGGTATCACTGACCGCTTTTTGTCTTGGCCTGACGATATTGGCCGTGGTTAGTAGTCTTATTTGCGGTCTGGCGTTCAAGGCTATTTGGCGCTACAAAACCGTCGTTAGTTGGCAAAAGCGGCAACAAAACGCCTCAGACCAACCGCCTTATGACAAACCCTAATACAGCCTCTGTCATACCATCCTTCTATTATTGCTAATACCGCTAATTCGCCGTCCCATGCCAGCCCTTCGCGCTATAGCTCGCCTTTACGCGCTTTATGCGCATCAATGGCGTTTTTGACCTTGTCGGTCAGATTACTGTCCATGACAAAGACCTCAATCACTTTGTCATCATTGAGCAGTACATAGCGCTTGCCTGTGGCGCTGTCTTGTACCTTTAAGTCGTAGTCCACGCCTGCGATGGTGATCGCATCAAAGATTGGTGTGAGTATCTCTATTTGCGCTTGTCTATCTAAGGTATCAAACAGCGCCGGATCGATATACGGCTGCAACGGCTCGTTGCCTTCTTCGGCACTACCAAACGCAGCGATTGGGTCGTCATCTTTATTCATCATAGTCACCTTTTTAACTATAAGCAACGCTGTCAGTGATCAGCTTGTGATTGGAATTTTATATCAGTTCTTCTAGTCTATTATTGGCTTGGGTGTGCCTCTACTTGGGCGTTAGTAGGCTTCCCAATGACCGTTACGCAGTAGCAGTTGACGATCTGCCAGTGCCGCTAGGCTGCGATCATGAGTCACCATCAGTAGCGCCGTTTGCATGGTGTTTTGTAACTCTGATAACAACCCAAATATACTCTGGGCGTTGTCATAGTCCAAGTTACCCGTTGGCTCATCGGCTAAGATCAGTGAGGGCTTGGTGACCAGCGCACGCGCAATCGCCACTCGCTGACGCTCACCGCCCGATAGCTCACCTGGTCTGTGCGTCAAACGGTGCTCCAAACCGACACTCTTTAGTATCGCAATGGCTTGATCTCGAGCATCAGTCGTCGATACTTTTGGGCGCATCAGCAGCGGCATAGCGACGTTTTCGACCGCGGTAAACTCTGCCAACAAGTGATGAAACTGGTAAATAAATCCCAAGTACTCATTACGCATCGCCCCACGCTCAGTCTCATTCATGCTATTGAGTAACTTGCCATGTAGCCAAACCTCACCACTGGTTGGTGTATCAAGACCGCCCAGTAAGTGAAGCAACGTGCTTTTTCCTGAGCCACTGGTGCCAACGATGGCGATACGCTCGCCTGCATTGACGGTCAAATCCAGACCTGTCAATACCTGCGTACTGACCGCCCCTTCATCATATATTTTATTGATGTTTTTTGCCTCTAAGATGGCAGACATGGTATTTCCTTTATTTTATTGCTATCGCTATTGATTTTATATCATGCACAGTTGGGTAAGTTTATCACTCATAACGCAGCGTTTGCGCTGGTTGTATCTTAGCGGCACGGCGTGCTGGATAAATAGTGGCCAAAAAGCTCAGTATAAACGAGGCCGTAGTAATCAATAGCACATCTGTCAAACGCAGCTGCGATGGTAAGTAATTGATAAAGTAAGCATCAAATAGATTTAGCCCAAAGCTTTGATTGATAAAGCCCAAGATATCACTGACCGTCAGGGCAAATATAATACCCAATACCGTCCCAGCAATGGTACCGATAAAGCCAATCACCACACCTTGTACCATAAAGACCTGCGTAATCAGACGTGGTGACGCGCCAAAAGTCTTTAAAATCGCGATGTCGGCTTTTTTGTCAGTGACGAGCATCACAAGGCTTGAGACGATATTAAACGCGGCAACCAAGATGATCAAAAACAGCAGCAAACCGACCATGGCTTTTTCCATCTGGATGGCACCAAACAAATTGCCATGCGTCTGTGTCCAGTCACTGGGATAGAGCCTTTCAGGAGCGATGGCCGCCGCTTTTTCTGCTGCCATTGGGGCAGCAAAGATGTCATCGAGCTTCATGCGCACGCCCTGCGCGCCCTCTGGCAGACGCAGCAGTTTGGCGCCATCGCCCATGGGGATAAACGCCATCAGGCTGTCGACCTCTGGACTGATGGTAAATATCCCCGTCAAGGTAAAGCGCTTAAACCGCGGAATCACGCCAGCAGGCGACGGAGAGGCTTCTGGCAAGACCAGCGTGACTTTATCACCCAGCTGCAGCCCGAGCGATTGCACCATCTCCTCACCCAACACGATATTAAACTCGCCGCTTTGTAGGGTATCAATACTGCCTTCGACCATATGCTCATTGATGATAGAGACGTCTTTTTCGTATTCAGGCTCGACACCTGTAACCATGATACCCGCGACTTGGCCGTTTGAAGTCAGCATCCCTTGTAGCTGGATAAATGGCGCAACTGCTGCGACCTCAGGGTCTTCTTTGATCTGAGAAGCCAGATCCTGCCAGTCACTCATAATCTCTGATGACACCACCGTGGCTTGCGGCACCATACCCAAAATACGGGTCTTGAGCTCACGATCAAAGCCATTCATCACCGAAAGCACTGTGATCAATACCGCAACGCCAAGCGTCAAACCAATCATGGATATCAGCGATATAAAGGAGATGAAGCGATTACTACGCTCTGCGCGGGTATAACGTAAGCCGATAAATAACGCTAAAGGACGAAACATATTCAAACTCTTTATCTTATCTACGTGCGACTCTATATATGTTATAAAAACAAGTGGTGGTGCCGCGCTCTATTTTCTAAGAACACTGACCATACCCACATATAAATCAAACACAAAAATAGGGTTTCAGACGAGCCAAACGCAGCCGTCAAAAGGGAGCTAGTTTGACACAATTTGTCTTATATGTGCCAGTCATTCGCACAAACTGCCCATTTTTTTTGCGAAAAAACTCACTTTTGTTATTATTTTTTATGAGGGGCTTGCTATTGCTTGCGGCAATACCTATATATTATATGCCAAAGACAATTGTCATTAACCCCTAATTCATTGCGGTTTGTTGACCTCTCGCTAAAACGTCGCAGCTTATCATCACCCAATTTTGATATGATATATTGGTATATAAGCCCGTCACTTTAGGTCCAAACCCCACGCTGACTTAATTTTGAGTATCTCATGACCATCAACTACCAATATAAAAACATCCAGTCCCCCACCAAAGTCGCCTTGAGCGACGAGCAATCAGCCGGCCATGCTGATCATTGGCGTATTCTGACAGACGATATGAGTAACGACGTCCCAGAGTGGCTACAGAAGATGATCGAACATGCGGCGATGCCCAAAGGCCTAAACAACAACATCAGTGCCAAAGACAGCTGTCTGCTGCTCTCAGAAGACCAGCCTTGCCACATCAATCAAGTACTGGCCATGAAAGATGGCAAGCCTGAATGTTTTATCAATGCCTACCCCTGCGTCGATAGCCCATACGGGCTGCATTGTAAAATCGAGCGGATCATTGCCAACGATCACTTGCACGACGCCGTTTTGCGCTTACGCACGGCTGATGGCAGTATCATTTATGCCTTTGACCAACTTTATACCACCAATCGCCATTTATATCAGCAAGACACCAGTTATTTTGTCAATTTTAGCGCATGGGCGCACGAAATGCAGCTAAGCGAACAAAACGAAGTGGTGATGGTGGAAGATCAAGAATCGATTCGTTATCACCGTGCTTTTAATGACATCGTCGCTGCCAATGACGGCCAAATCCCAGATGACCTACAAGAGCAAATCAGCAACTGGCAACCTGAGACCAAAGAGCAGATGGCACCTGTCGAAATCAACCTTGGTCATATGTGCGCGTATTTATTTGGCGACACCTTAGGCCAAGAGGACGAGGCATGGTGCCAAGGTCAAGTGCTCGGTAAGCAAGAAACGACTTTTAATGACAAATCCATTTTGTTGTTTGATGTAGTGATCCTGCGTGAGCAAAATGCCGACCCATTCGTCGTGCGTATCGCTGCCCTCAACACCCCTGAAACTGCCGCGATTGCTGTTCACGACTATGTGCAAGCAAACGTTTGGCTCCAAGCCGCTATCTATAAAGAAAACCAGCAAGCGTCGGCGCAGTCTAAAGCCAGCTGATAAAATTAAATTGATACAATCTAATAAAACAAGACAGTAGTCCGATAAACAGATGATTGTCCCGCTGTTATGACAGTTGAATGTTTGAGCAAATAAAAAGCCCCTAAATAATTAGGGGCTTTTGTACATCTGAGTGAATTGTATATCAATGGCTTGAGTACAAACCACTCAATATAAGATCTACGCCATCGTCGTCATAGACTTGATACGAGTATATAGCTCTTTTTGCTCAGCACTTGGACGCGCGGTCTGCACAGCCATCAGCTGCGACATATCGCCTTCGACACGAATCTTGCCTGCCATAAACGCCCCCATGATTTCATTGGTATTAAAATCGGTGATGATAGATTGTAAAATATCACGATCCAACAGCAAGGTCGTTGTCGCCGATTCATTTAGACCGCGGTGCAGTAGGCCATTGGCAAAATTGGCCTCGATATCTTGCTCAGCATCAGACACTTTTAGATTGACCACCATATTTGCCAAGGCAGGCGGCAGGTTTAACTCACCCGCGTCATTGCTCATTTGCTCTACTTGCTCAAACCATTCATTTGTCAAAAAAACTGCCATATTATTATCCTTAATTGTTATTAAGACGCGCCTCGTACCAATAACGAGGGCACACCTTAGATTAGGCGACCAAAGGTGCGCGGTTATCGATTGTGTTCAGCCACATTATAAAGGCCGAGCAGCGGATAAGTAAAACTTATTTAGACAGCATATGACGAGATTGTTACAAAAATACTGGCCACTTCAAATCGCATGGTCGCAACGATCATGGGTCTGATACAAGATAATTGCGGCGATATCGTTGATGTTTTTTGCCTACCATCCACCGCATTTTTTGTCGCAGGTACCCTTTAGAATCGTCGCAAAACTGGGTATAAAATGCACAAATGACACAGCGATTTTCCGCTGTTTGCTCAGATTTTTACCAAAGAGTTTGTATTTTGGCGCATGAGTGTGATGATATTTGATTAGGATTGCGTTACAATACCCTTAAACAGAGTCGGGAGTTTTAACTAAACATTACCTAAACATGTTTTTTTGTCAGCCGCCGCTAGCATACATCTACGGTCAGTAGGCTTTAGGACCTTATGGATATTGGTATCTATCTTCATTGGTACAGCGTTTTTAGTAATAATTAAGATAAATACTTTGCCTCATTAGATGTTTGATGCTCAAAACGGCGCATCTGCTTATTTATTTTGACAGGTTGTTAACAATCCTACTATCGAGCAGCTACAAACCTTTGGCGTCAATACGCTTTGGTCTTTAATACCCGCTGCTATTAAGCGCAAGCTTAGCAAGCTTAGACAGATAGGTGATAATCTAAGGATAATAGGCAGACCAAAGACAGCATGTACCGCTAAGTTCATCTAAGAGATAGTTCTAGATGGTGCGGAGCGTTAGTTAATTCTGTTGATAATTCGGGCTGTAAAGGAATCATCCAATGAGTTTACAAAACACAGCAGTCGCCCCTATAGACCGCGAGTATGAGATCACTATCGTAAGATTCTTTACGATTATGACTGTCATCTGGGGCATCGTCGGCATGAGTCTTGGTGTGTTCATTGCTTCACAGTTGGCATGGCCAGCACTCAACTTTGACATTCCATGGCTGACGTTTAGTCGTTTAAGACCGCTACATACTAATGCGGTCATTTTTGCGTTCGGTGGCTGTGCCCTGTTCGCAACGTCTTACTATATCGTTCAGCGCACCTGTAAAACGCGCCTATTTGCACCGTACTTAGCTTGGTTTACCTTTTGGGGTTGGCAGGCAGTGATTGTTTCTGCCGTTATTACCCTTCCTCTAGGTTTGACGTCAACTAAAGAGTACGCTGAGCTTGAGTGGCCTATTGATGTCTTAATTGCTTTGGTATGGGTCTCTTATGCCATCGTATTTTTTGGTACAATCATCAAACGCAAAACCTCACACATTTATGTGGCTAACTGGTTCTTTGCTGCTTTTATTATTACGATTGCCCTACTGCATATCGTAAACAGCATGGCCATTCCTGTTAGTGCGTTCAAATCTTATTCGCTATTTGGCGGTGCAACTGATGCGATGGTGCAATGGTGGTACGGGCACAACGCGGTAGGTTTTTACTTGACGGCGGCGTTCCTTGGAATGATGTATTATTTCGTTCCTGTACAGATTGGTCGTCCTATTTATTCTTACCGTTTGTCTATCGTTCACTTTTGGGCATTGATTGCTTCATATATGTGGGCTGGTGGTCACCATTTGCATTATTCAGCGCTTCCTGATTGGACGCAGTCATTGGCAATGGTATTCTCCGTCATTCTATTTGCACCATCTTGGGGTGGTATGATTAACGGTGTACTCACGTTATCAGGTAGTTGGGATAAGCTGCGTACCGACCCGATCATTCGCTTTATGATTGTGGCATTGTCGTTCTACGCGATGTCGACGTTCGAAGGCCCAATGATGTCTATCAAGACGGTGAACGCACTATCACACAACACTGACTGGACAGTCGGACACGTACACTCAGGCGCGCTTGGCTGGGTTGGTATGATTACCATTGGTTCGCTATATGTACTGTTACCACGTATCTATAACAAACCAAAAATGTACTCTGTCAGCTTAATCACTACGCACTTTTGGCTGGCAACTGCTGGAACAGTTTTCTACATCGTATCTATGTGGATCTCAGGTATTGGCCAAGGCATGATGTGGCTTGCGACCAACCCTGACGGTACTTTGGTATATAGTTTCGTTGATACGGTTGAGTTCTCACACTTCCCGTATATCGGTCGTGCTTTTGGTGGCTTCTTATACGTATCGGGTATGTTTGTTATGGCATATAACTGCTATAAAACACTCAAGATGCCAGAAGGTAAGCCTGTAGATGTCGCGGATCCAACGGATCATGAACCTAGTGTCGAAAAACCATCGACAGCTAACGTATAAGGAGCGATCATGGCTGGTACACCGCATGAAATTATCGAAAAAAATACAGGCTTGTTGGTCATCTTTATTGTCATCGCAATCAGCTTTGCAACTTTGGTAGAAATCGTACCACTGATTTATGATAACAAAAGCCCTGAAGAAGGCGGGGTAAATGCTCCCCTTCCTGCTATGGAGCCTTGGACAGCGCTTGAGTTTGAGGGGCGTGATATTTATATTCGTGAAGGTTGTCACGTCTGTCACACTCAAATGGTGCGCCCATTACGTGCTGAAGTTGAGCGTTATGGACCGTACTCACGCGCTGCTGAGTCAACATGGGATCATCCATTCTTATGGGGCTCAAAACGTACTGGACCTGATTTGGCACGTGTTGGTGGACGCTACTCTGAAGACTGGCAAAAACAGCACTTAATCGCACCGCGTTCATTGGTACCAGAGTCAGTCATGCCTGGTTTCCCATGGCTTGCCACCAATGAAGTAAACGGTGCAAATGTTCAAGCTAAGATGCGTTTATTCCGCGATCGCTTTGGTGTTCCTTACACTGAAGAAGACATCGAAGGCGCGCCAGATGCTGTTCTTGGTGCCACTGAGCTTGATGCTTTAGTTGCCTACTTACAACAACTAGGCACCGCGATGGAAGGACAGCGCTAATGGGTATTGGTGAATTACAAACAATTGCGACCGTTTCTGCCTTTGTTGCCTTCGTAGGTGTTGCATGGTGGGCGTATTCGCCAAAAAACAAAAAACGCTTCGAAGAAGATGCACAACTTGCGCTTGATGACGAGGATGTAAAGTCTCTGTCTGAAGAGCAGCGCAATAAGGATAAACGATGACATTTTTTTGGAGTTCTTGGATTACCATCCTCAGTATCATGTGTTGGGCAGGTATTCTTGGGGTTTTGTTATTTGTATTAAAATACAAGCCAGACCTCGAAGAAGACGGTACGACTGGTCATACGTACGATGGTATCCGAGAATATGATAAGCCGCTGCCTAAATGGTGGTTAGTGATATTCTTTGGTTCAATCATTTGGGGTGCCGCTTACTGGGTATTTTTCCCAGCAATTTTCCCAGCAGGCTGGAACGGTTTGGCGACAGTAGAGGTCGATGGTGAAACAGTGCCATGGTCTTCTAAGAATGAGTTGTTCAGCGAGCTTGAGAGCAATAACAAAGTATTTACAGATAACTTTGAAAAGAATATCTTGGTTAAAGCAGATGCAGCAGGCGCAACTACGACACTAGCGACGCTGAACGAGCTACAAGCGACCATGCGTCGCAGTGACAACCCGCCAGCTGACCTGCAAACTCAGATCGACCAAAAAGTTGCAGAGCTGGCGCCATATGTCGAAAAGCTGTCTGAAAACCCAAATGCATTGAAAGTGGGTAGCCGTTTGTTTTTACAAAACTGTGCGGTTTGTCACGGCTCTAATGCCAAGGGCGCCTTGGGCTATCCAAACCTCACCGATAACGATTGGTTATACGGTGGTGCGCCTGAAAACATCCTAACGACCCTACATAATGGCCGGGTTGGTGGCATGGCAGCATGGCGTGATCAGATCGGTGAAGATGGCGTACGTGCAGTCTCTGAGTATGTCCTATCGATCTCTGGTAACCAACAAGGTTATGATCTGGATCAGACTAAAGTTGCACAAGGTAAGGTCATCTTTAACGAGCCGACTAACTGTGTGCTTTGTCATGGTAACGACGCTAAAGGTATGATTTCTACTGGTGCGCCAAACCTGACAGACGATATCTGGCTCTATGGCGGCGATCGCGAAAGCATCCGCGAGACCTTACGTTATGGCCGTGCTGGTGTGATGCCTGAGTGGCAGACAAAATTGGGTAATGAGCGTATCATGCTGCTTGCCGCGTATGTCTACTCTTTATCAGACAAGCCTGTTAAATCAGCCAAAGCTGCTACAGCAACTGCGACCGCTGCGACGACTGAAGCGCCAGCAGAAGCTACTGCTAACTGATTATAATCGTTATTAATCAGCCAATTGCTGATATCGTTTAATGGATTTACCAGAAAGGGAGAACTGTCATTGCAGTTCTCCCTTTTATATATATATTTTATATATAGGCACCTATATAAGGTATCAGTAGATTGCTTTTTAGGATTGTCACCCCATTTATAGTAGGGAGAATGTTAAAATATATACTTGATAGGCAGAGATATTGATGGCTTGCCCGAATGCCGCATTGCCTATCGGCTCTTAGCTATTGACCATCGATTATTTGGTAGATGGTTTGGCATCGATTAGGTGATTGTCTTGCCCTCTACCCACTGACATTGATAACATCGCACACTCATGCATCTTATTATTCAAGGTGTTTGTTCATCATGCCAGCAGACTGATTCTTTTTTTTAAAGAGGCACGTTTATGTCAGCACAACAACCCAATAAGATCCCTGTACAACAAGTAGACCTCGACGCCACCAAGCATCGCGTCCACCCTAGGTTTGTCACAGGTTTTTACCAAAATATTCGTGTCATCACGATGTATGCACTACTGGCGGCGTTTTTGTTATTGCCATGGCTGCGATACAACGGTAGGCAGGCGATATGGTTTGATGTCCCCTCACAGCACTATTATATCTTTGGCATGACGTTTTTGACCCAAGATTTTTATTTTTTGGCAGCATTCGCCATCATCGCAGCCTTTACCCTTTTTATGGTGACTGTATATGCGGGCCGCGTCTGGTGTGGTTATGCCTGCCCGCAAACGATTTGGACACATCTTTATCAGTATGTCGAAAAATGGGTAATCGGCGATCGTAACAAACGCATCAAGTTTGACAAAGAACCGATGAGCGCAAAAAAAGCATTTAAGCGAGCGTTGGTCTATTTTATTTGGTTTGTGTTTTCTGTGATTACAGCAGCGACCTTTGTCAGTTATGTCGCGGGCACTGACTATCTGTATCAAAGCTGGCAGATGATAGGGATTGTCCCTGTGCCTGATTGGCCAACGTGGGTATGGATTTCGATGTTTATCTTTACCTTTGCCACTTATGCCAATGCCGGTTATATGCGTGAGCAGATGTGTGTACATATTTGTCCTTATGGCCGCTTTCAGAGTGTGATGTTTGATAAAGACACGCTCATTGTTTCCTACGATTATGAGCGCGGTGAGCCGCGTGGCCCTCGCAAAAAAGGCACCAACCCTGATGACTTAGGCGACTGTATTGAGTGTCAAATGTGTGTGCAGGTGTGCCCAACCGGTATCGATATTCGCGATGGTTTACAAGTCGCTTGTATTCAGTGCGCCGCTTGTATCGATGCCTGTAATGAGATCATGGACAAAGTGGGCTACCCACGTGGCTTGATTCGCTATACGACCGAGCGTCAATTGGCCGAAAAAGAGCCGAGCCGTGTACTGCGCCCGCGCCTATTTGCTTATCTGGCATTGCTGACGATACTGTGCGGCGGTGTGGTATATGCGCTCACAGGCCGCGTGCCATTAGAGCTTGATATTCGCCGTGACCGCAACCAGCTGTCCTCTATCAATAATCAGGGTATGATCGAAAACAGCTATATCATCAAACTGACCAATAAGACCCAAGAGCCGCATACTTATAAGATCGCCTTGGAGCCACAAGAAGGATTGAGCTTAGCGCTACGATTTAACGATGTGCCTTTAGAAGCAGGCGAAAGCTTTGATATGCCACTGAGCATCTATGGCGATCCAGATGTGATCGAATTTGGTCAAACACCAGTGACGCTGACCGTGACCAGCGAAGATGGCAAATATCAGGTAAGCAAACAAAACATCTTTACCACTCAAGGTCAGTAAGCAAGAGCTTTAAAGGCTTTGATTTTTCAAAGCACTGACATTTAAAAGTGTTTAGGTTCAAAAGCTTTTATGCTGCAAAGCGCTGAGAGTCAAGGCTCGGCGCTCAAAAGTACCAAGACGCCGTGCTTGGTGAGGTTGTTTTTATAACGCTCATCCGTTAGTCTCTCACAATTGGTTTGGTTAGCGATTGGCGGATGACTCATTTGTCACTTGGCAGCAGTGTGCCATTAGATTATCCAGTGATAGCGTTTACGGTATCTAGTGATATGATATCTGCTAAACCGTTATCTGATTAATAGGTATTTTATGTCTACTCCAGCACCAAACTTTAAGCATCAAGATACGCAGCCATGGTATAAAAACTACATGGTCGTCATCTTTGTGATTGGCATGCCAGCGCTGGTCGTGATCGCATGCCTCTGGTTTGTGTATTACTCCTACCAAATCCGTGACAGTGTGGTACGTGACGACTGGTATATGGATGGCAAGACCCTCTACCATGATATCTCTCGTGATAAGCTCACGCATGATTTGGACTTGCATGGCGAAATGCAGTTTGCCGATAATGGCGATATTGTGTTTTATTTAAACTATCCTGAGCAAAGCTTACAGACGGGCAAGCTCCTAAACGGCACACCTCTCACCTATCCTGAGACGCTGGCGCTGTCTATCTCTCATGCCACCGATATCAAAAAAGATCGCGATGTGGTGCTCCAGCACGAAGAAGGCAATAAATACCGTGCTCATGTCGATATCGATCCTGTAAAAGCCAAATACTATCTACAAGTGAGTAATGATGGTAAGGATGACTGGCGTATGCAAGATGTGGCACGGCTACCGCGCTCCGAGGTAAGCTTTGAGCCGCTACCCGTCTTTTCAGAAAGCTAACCACAGGGTTGGCTCTTAACTGGCACCAAAACCAAAAAAACCAGCCATTAACCAGGGCGTGTTGAACAGTCACAAATAGGCACTGCTGATCGCTAAAATTGTTCCAGGCAAGGCGCAAAGCGACGATAATGCAGATGCCTTAGCTAGATTTGCAACGCAGTATGGCGCAATTTTAGCATCAGCCGTAGGGACAGGACTCTTTTTTGCCGCTTCATTGGTAAAAATAGACGCTTAGAGCGACTAAGCTTACTATTTTTACCTTCGAATCGTCTAAAAAATATTCTCTGTCAGTGCCATGGTTGAATGTTCAACACGCCCCAATGCGCTGGTTTTTTTCTGACACGGGTGTGAGTAAATCGGCTCTCTTTAAATCACAGGATTAATCGTTGGAATCTTCTGTGCGGTAGAGCGGCTGTCTGTGGGTTTCTCTGCTGGCGGCTTGCTGGCAAAATTAGGATTAAACGTTTGGGTCTCAGGCGCGGTAGGCAGACCAATATCGTTCAAGCTCTGAATCTGCCCTGCTTGGATATTATCCCCCTCAAACAGACGCTCCTCATTATCACGATCGAGACTCAAGGTCTCAAAGTCAAACAACTCACGGTCGGCGAGCTGTGATGGTGCGACGTTTTGTATGGCCTTAAAAATAGACGCCAAACGCTGCGGATGGGCATCGTCCCACTCACGTAGCATGTCATTGATGATGGCACGCTGTAGATTGGTTTGACTGCCACATAAGTTACAAGGAATGATGGGGAACTCTTTGAGCTTGGCATACTCGATGATGTCTTTTTCTTCGACATAGGCCAGTGGACGAATGAGCAAGTTTTGCTTGTCATCACTGAGCAGTTTTGGTGGCATTGATTTTAGCGCGCCGCCATGAAAGAGGTTTAAAAAGAACGTCGCGAGCATATCGTCGCGATGATGGCCTAATGCGATTTTGGTCGCGCCTATTTGCTTGGCAAAACCATATAGCGAGCCGCGACGTAAGCGCGAACAAGCCGAACAATAAGTCTTGCCTTCTGGTACCACGCTTTTGACGATACTATAGGTATCTTTTTCTAAGATATAATGAGCGATGCCCTGCTCGTTCAGATAAGCGGGCAAAACATCCTCAGGATAGCCTGGCTGCTTTTGGTCCAGATTGACCGCCACGATGTCAAAGTGAATCGGCGCGATACGCTTGAGTAGCAGCAAGATGTCTAGCAGGGTGTAGCTGTCTTTACCGCCTGAGACACATACCATCACCACATCGCCATCTTCGATCATATTAAAGTCACGAATCGCCCACGATACTTGGCGGCGCAGCTTTTTTTGTAGTTTGCGAAACGCCGCTGTTTGCGTAGGCTCCAACGTGCTACCGTCATCATCCGCGCTATTGTCAGCAGCATCTATGCTATCGTGCTCAGGGTACAAATTATCATTGCCCAAGCCTGCATCGGCCGCTGTATCAACAAGCTCTGGCATGGCGTTTGGCGTGAATATGGTCGCTGCAGTCATAAGTTACTCAATATCTTTACTAAAATTATATGGCTATCATGAAGGGCAATCTATTCATCGGCAATTCGTTAAAGCCTGCGCTGACATAGATATCTTGGAAACTTTGGAAACTTTGGATGCCCTAGGTGCCCTGACGGCTGCGATTATATCAAAGTTTGCTAACAGATTGAAAAGATGACGTTAATTTATCCGCGCAACTTGTCACAGGCGCGAGCGGTGGCTAGCTTTAGGCACGCATCATTAACAAGACGCCTGAAGGTTCTGTCAGGCAGGTGTTTTTGCTAAAATAGCCAGATCGCCTCCATCACTATGGTGTTAGTCTTTACTTTTGCTCATCACCATTGATAAGCTACTCACTATTTCTCAACCAATAACAGACGCCACTATGACTCACGCTACCTTGCCGCCCGCCTCCTCTTCTCAAGCTGCTGACGAGCCAGTCACAGATTTGTATAAGCAAAACGCCGTCGTACTACTATCAGGCGGACTTGATTCGGTAACCTGCTTGTATTGGGCCAAGGCGCGCTACGTCTCGGTGACAGCGGTCAGCTTTAACTACGGACAACGCCACAACAGTGAGCTTGTCGCTGCAAAAGCCATCGCCAAAACTGCCAAGGTCAGCCACCGTATCATTGATATCGATATCGCGCAGTTGGGTGGCTCGTCTTTGACCGACCACAGTATGACGATCCCTGATGGCGCTACCGACACATTTCCCAATCAGCAGCACGATGAGGTCGATAATGACGCCATTCCCAATACTTATGTGCCCGCACGCAATACGATTTTTTTATCCTATGCGCTGGCCGTGGCCGAGGTGACCGATGCCAATCATATCGTCATTGGCGTCAGCTCCGTCGATTACTCAGGGTATCCAGATTGTCGCCCTGAGTATATCGCGGCCTTTGAACACATGGCCAACCTCGCGACCAAAGCGGGCGTAACCGGTCATCATTTGTCGATTCAGACACCGCTGCAGCAGCTGTCTAAAGCCAAAACCATCGAGCTTGGTCTATCATTGGGTGTCGATTATGCTCAGACGATTTCTTGCTACCGCGCAGATGCCAACGGCTTGGCTTGCGGTACGTGTGATAGCTGCGCGCTGCGCCGCCAAGGGTTTGCCCAAGCAGGCGTCGTCGACCCTACCCGCTATCAGCCCTAAGCGCAGATAGCGCAGTTTTTGTAGGCGCGCAGCCCAACAATCAACATTTGCGAAACATTCGCTTGCATTAACACAGCATGCCATCATTGTATTTTGCGCCCTATCCTTGCTATGGTATGTGCGATTGCATTGATTGCAAGACATTAATTACAAAACCTAAGTGACGATATCATCCGCATATCGCTGTACCTTGATAACAGCGACGCATACCAAATTTATAAAACAAACGCCATCTGTAAGAGGATATTTATGAAGTTGTTGCCAGTATTACCCCTAGCCCTAGCTGCCATCTTTGCGTTACCCCAAGCAAACGCGGCTGATATCAAGCAAGACAATATCAATACCTGTGTCAATGGCGCGGTCAAATATAAAGTCGCTGACAAAAGTACCGCCACCAAACTGTGCAATTGCACCATCGACGTCCGTAGCAACATGACCATCGGTCAAATGTGGGAAATCGAAAGCTACGCACAGAATAAAAAAGACCCTTCCAATCTGCCATATGTCAAAAAAATGCAAAAAGACTTACAGCAATGCACAGTCGGTCTAGACCTCAAGCAGCCACAAAAACCTGCTTAAGATAACGGGTGCACGATGTACAAAAGACTGGCCATTGCCAGTCTTTTTTGTTGAGGATAAATAGACAAAGTGTAAAACTGATTATTCATTTTTGCTAATCTGCTTATAATAAGAATATGATAACGCTGATAAAGCTCGCTATACTTGCGATATACATACTATACAAACCCTCTATAGTCGATACACTCTAAAAATGTCATAGAACTACTGGGATACTGTTTTTAAATGTAGGTTGCGCAGCCTCTGGGAACGCAGCACGCAAGTAAAATTTATACCAGTAGCGCGTTTAAATCCATAACAGTTTTACATTCATCTAACTATATAACACCATAAGGACATTAGCATGGCAAAGCCTACCACAGAGAGCATCAAGTTACCTGATTTTCCTGTTACCATCGTCAGAGCGCTAGACGGCCACTTCATCCATGATGACATCAGCCTAAAAGAGATGGTCGCCCATACCGACAAAGGCCTAATTTTATACTTTTATCCAAAAGACAATACGCCTGGCTGCACCACACAAGCGACCGAATTTACCGCGCGCCTCCACGAGTTTGATGACTTGGGCTACGATATCGTTGGCGTCTCACGCGATAGCATCGACTCTCATCAAAAATTTATCACCAAGCATGACTTACACATCCCGCTCATTAGCGATACTGACGAAAAACTTTGCCAGTATTTTGATGTAATCAAAGAAAAAAACATGTACGGCAAAATCACCTTGGGGCTGGTACGCTCTGCCTTTGTGTTTGACAAAAATGGCACCCTTACCCATGCACAGCGTAACCTGCGTGCCAAAGGCTATACCGATCGTCTGCTAGCAACATTAACGCCTTAACCAGCTGACAAGATAATAATCACTGACATCACCTGTGATATCTAGGTTAAATAATCATTTCTTAACGCTTGAGAATTCTATGAATCAACCGTCTAATGCCGATAGTGTCGAGCAAAAAATCACTCGTACCGTATCGGTGGCTGTGATTGGCGCGGGCACAGCTGGTCAAAATGCCTTTCGGCAAGCCAGCAAAACCCGTGATGACATCGTCATTATTAATGAAGGGTTTTGGACCACCACCTGTATCCAAGTCGGCTGTATGCCAAGCAAGCTATTGATTGCTGCTGCAGACCGCGCCCATGAGGCCAATCACTCTGCAGACTTTGGGGTGCATGCCACCGCTCAAATCGATGGCAAACGGGTCATGGAACGCGTCCGTGAGGAGCGTAGCCACTTTGCCAGCTATATCAAAAAACAAGTCGAAAGCTGGCCTGAGGACAAAAAAATCGATGGTCGCGCTTATATCAACCAGCAAGGCCTGATCGAAGTCAATAACGAGCTAATCGACGCCAAAAACATCATCGTCGCCACTGGCAGCTCGACGTTTATCCCAGACGGCTGGGCAGATAAGCTGGGTGCGACCCTGCTTACCTCTGATACCGTCTTTGAGCTCAATGACTTACCTAAATCATTGGCCGTCGTCGGCGCAGGTGCCATCGGTCTTGAGCTTGCGCAAGCCTTTACTCGGTTGGGCGTCGAGGTCACACTATTTAATCGTGTCAAGCGCGTGGCCGGTCTCAAAGACGACGACATCAACAATAAAGCCATTGATTGCTTGAGTCATGAGCTGACCATGCACCTAGGTAGCGATATCAAAGACGTCGGTACACGACATACCGATACGCAAGACCATCCAGAACAAACCGCATTTATCAATTATGAAGACAGTGCCGGCGAAGCGCGCCAGTGGCAAGGCGAATACGTACTGGTCGCCACCGGTCGACGCAATACCATCAAGCAGCTGGGCATTGAAAACTTGGGCGTCGAGCTTGATGATAAAAACCGACCAAAAAACCTCAGTATAAAAACCGGCCAAATTGGCGACTTAAACGTCTATATCGTGGGTGATGCCAATGCACACATACCTTTGTTACACGTTGCTAGTGATGAAGGCTACAGCGCAGGCAATATGATCTGCGGCAATGAAAAAGACGCCTATATACGTCCGCCTGCCCTGCCTTTTTCTATCGTGTTTTGCTCACCGCAGATCGTCAACGTCGGCATGTCGCTTCCTGAGATTCAGCAAGACCCAGAGTTAGAGTACGTCGTCGGCCGTGTCAGTTTTGACAATCAAGGTCGTAGTCGAGTGATGGGAGTCAACTGTGGCTTGCTCCATATCTACGGCTGCAAAAAAACCGACAGAATACTGGGCGCCAGCATGATTGGCCCTGATGCTGAGTATATCGGTCATATCTTGGCGACAGCCATTACCAATGACTTAAATATCAAAGACATGCTCGACACGCCATTTTATCACCCTACGATATTAGAAGGACTACGGACAGCATTACGCGATGTACAGCACAAGATGAAAATCCCTTATCAGTACCACGATACGCAAGAAGACAATTTTTAAGGATTTGGACTGTTTTACAGGAAGGACACGCCCTCATAAAAATCCTGATAAAAAAGATAGCATTGCAAGCGATCAGGGCGTATCTTGTGTTTGCTTGCCTCCCTAATTTCAGGTAACTTAATACCTTTACATGTACTCATCACTGCATGGACCAAAAAATGCCAATCGCTAGTATTACCGATTTTTTTCAAGAGATCATTCGTGATCTGCATACTAGCCTTTATTTGGCGCTTGGCGGCTCTGCTGATGAAGAGTCAATCGACTGGTCCTCACAGGTGGTCTATTTGGCCAGTACTGCCATCAAAATCCTGATCTTACTTGCGGTACTGGGGTTTTTTTATTGGTTGGCGATTTATATTCTCAAGCAAAGCAAAACAAAGCTACACTTGAATGAGCGGCGCACCAAGATTGTCCGCTCGGTACTGCGCTATATCTGGATTGTGGCAAGTTTGATTGCCATTATGAGTCAGATATACTTTGAGCCTGAAACCATCAAAGCCACTGCCAAGGCCAGCACATGGGCAGGTATTTATTATGTGCTTTGGACCTCATCTGGGCAGATCATTCACAAAGTCTTGCAGCATTATGGTCTGAATGCCTCGATAGAGCAGCTGCTAAAAAACATCTTGTCTGTGCTGCTACTAGTGCTGGGTCTGGCCAGTGTCATGGCGCAGTTTGGCTTTGATATCGTCTCGCTGGTCGCCGGTCTCGGTATCGTCGGTCTGGCGGTAGGCTTTGCCGCTCAGTCCACCCTTGCCAACTTTATCGCTGGCATCACCATCTTGCTTGAGCAATCGTTTCAAGTAGGTGACTGGATTCATATCAATGAAAATGAAGGCCGAGTGGTACTCATCGCCCTGCGTACCACGCATATCTTGACGCGGGACAACATCACCGTCATTATTCCAAACTCCAATGTTGCCTCCTCTGAGGTGACCAATTTAACCTCCAAAAACTTCATACGGTTTGATATTCGTGTACGTATCGCCTTCGAAGACGATATCGATACCGCTCGCAAAGAGATCCTACAAGTACTCAGTGACACCGATGTGGTACTCAGCCGTCCAGAGCCCTCAGCCACAGTCGATGAAATTGGTGAATACGGGGTTTTCTTTATCGTGCGTTTTTGGGTAAAACCTGCTGCCGTCGCCCGTATGCCAAAAATCAAAGAAGGTCTCAAAGAGGACATCAAACGCGCGTTCGATGCTGCCAACATCTCTACCCCTTATCCACATATGCGTTTGCTGATGCCAAAGGACGTCGATTATCCTATCGCCACCAAGCCCTTTGCCACCACCACGCAGGTAGTATCACAGTCATCAGAGCCGCTACCCCTGACAAAAAATGAGCAGTAAAGACGCGACTATCTTGCTCAATACCCACCACTTTAAACCATCCTACCTGGAAATATGATAAAATCACGGGTTAAACATCGCCATTGCTGATGTGCCTCATTTACCCTTTTAGACCACAGGTATCCGTATGACCGAAACCACTTCGCCAGCATCTTCCACAGCATCTTCGCCAGCGTTGTCGCTTGAGCTTATCGTTACCTGTGCCGATGGGCTCGAAGCGCCGCTACAGACTGAGCTGACCAGCTTTGGTATTCAAAGCGATATCAAAAGCACCGGTCGTCTGGCCGTCACTGGCGGCTTGCGTGATCTGTATACCATCTGTCTTTGGTCACGCGTGGCCTCACGGGTACTGCTGCCAATCAAACGCAAAAACATCAATACCGAATATGATGTGGCCGAGCAGCTCTATGGTTTGGCAAAGTCTGTCAACTGGACTGAGCAGTTTGACTTAGAGCAAACCTTTGCCATCCGTCTGTCTGTCGATAAGCGCGTGGCGGTCAGTCAGCAGTTTGCGATGCTGCGTATCAAAGACGCCATCGCCGATACCTTCAATGAAGTATATGACAGCCGCCCCAACGTCGACAGCAAAAACCCAGATTTTTCTGTGTTTGCTACTGTCAATGACAAGCAAGCCGAGCTGTATCTAGACCTATCTGGTACCAGCTTGCATCGCCGCGGCTATCGTTTGGCCATGACCGACGCGCCTTTAAAAGAAAACCTAGCCGCAGCGCTACTCTATAGCGCAGGTTGGCATAAGAAAAACGATGCAGGCAACGCGCCTTTTTATAACGCTCTTATCGATCCTATGTGCGGCTCAGGTACGTTTATTATCGAAGCGCTCTTGATGCATTGTGATTATGCTGTCGGTATCGATAAAGCAGCCAATCAATTCGGATTTTATGCATGGCAACATCATGATGATGCGCTCTGGCAGCAGATGATTGAGGATGCCCAAAACCGTTTTCGTGAGGCGCTCGCCATTGCTCAAGAGCAGCCAGACACCTTGCCGCTGATTTTGGGTTTTGATGCTGATAGCGGTGCGATACTCGCCACAGAAAAAAACCTGATCGCCGCAGGGTTGCAAGAGCTGTTGCCGCTGCTTGATATCGAGACGCGCGCGCTCAATCAACTAGGCGGTGTGCTAAAGCCGCTGGTCGATGACGGCCGCTTGAGCAATCCGCTTGTCATTACCAATCCACCTTATGGCGAGCGTTTGGGCGATGAAGACATTATCAAGCCTTTATACCAGTCAATCGGGCTTATTTTGCAAGACAGCTTTGCAGGTAGTGGCATTAATCCAATGCTTGGCATCTTGGCCGCTCGTGTCGAGCAAGTAGATATCTTACCAATCAAAGAGCCAAAGACCCTGCGCTGTCACAACGGTGCCATTACGGTTTATTTTCGTTATGGGACCCTTATCGCTGGGCAAATAGGCCATCTGGTCAGTCGTTTTGAGAAGCGTGACATCACGGTAGAGGGCGGGCAAGACTTTATCAACCGTCTACAAAAAAACCTCGCCAAGCTTAAAAAACTCGCCAAAAAAGACAATGTCAGCAATATTCGTGTCTATGACGCTGATTTGCCCGACTTTAAAGTTGCCATTGACCTGTATGGTGATTATGCGCACGTGCAAGAATACGCACCGCCCAAAACCATCCCGCCTGAGACCGCAAAAAAACGCTTCAACCTCGCCCTGATAGGTATCCGTGAGGTGTTTGATATCAACCGCGAGCAGGTCTTTATCAAAACCCGCGCCCGTCAATCAGGTAATGAGCAATACAGCAAACAAGGCAGTAGCGAAAAGCGCGGTAAGTTTTATATCGCACGCGAAGATGGCGCTTACTTTTATGTCAACTTTACCGACTATCTCGATACCGGCCTGTTTATCGACCATCGCAACATGCGCGCCCGTATCAAAGCCAACAGTCGCGGCAAGTCAGTACTTAACTTATTTGCTTATACCTGTACGGCCAGTGTACACGCAGCGCTCGCTGGCGCCAAAAAAGTCACTAGCGTGGATCTGTCACAAAACTATCTCGACTGGGGCAAGCAAAACTTTGCCTTAAATGGTCTGGATGTCAGTGGGAGCAAGTATCAGTTCGTCGCTGCCGATATTTTTGAGTGGATCAAGAACAATACTGAGCAGTTTGATATTATCTTTATCGATCCGCCGACTTTTTCCAACTCAAAAAAATTCCAAGGCACCTTTGATGTGCAGCGCGACCATGCCGCCCTGATCAACCGCGCCATGAACCGCTTAACCTCTGATGGTGTGTTGTATTTTTCTAATAACTTCACCCGTTTTGAGTTGGATGAGCAGCTAAGCGAGCGCTACGATATTGTCAATATCACGCCAAAGACCATCGGCTTTGATTTTAATATCAAAAAACCCATCCACCAAAGCTTTGAGATTCGTCATCGTTAAGGCATAAAAAAGACCTATACCCGCCTTGTTTGCCCAGCTTTCGTCGTGTTTTGTAGCAAATATCACAATGGCCCAATCGGCTTTGATTGGGCCATTTTTTGTTGTTATGATAGAGCACTACTACGCGGCGAAAAAGCGCAGGCTGTCCAAATACCAATCCCATCATAGGTTTTGCTCGGCTCGATCTACTCAAATGTGCCATGACATGGCCCGTGCTTTTATCCTGCGCCTCCCTCCCCTAATAACCTAATAATAAGGACAATCCCATGGCTTTATCACTGAACAAAGGCGGTAACTTATCGCTCACCAAAACCGACCCAAACCTAACCAAACTGCTCATCGGTCTTGGCTGGGACGAGCGCGCTACCTCTGGCGCTGAGTTTGATCTGGACGCCAGTGTGTTTTTATTAAATACCGCGGGCAAAGTACGCGGCGATCATGATTTTATTTTCTACAATCAGCTCAGATCTGACAATGGCGCAGTGGAGCATACTGGCGACAACCGTACGGGCGAAGGCGATGGCGATGATGAAGTCATCAAAGTAAACCTCACCCAAGTCCCAGCCGATATCGACAAAGTCGTGGTCACGGTCACCATTCATGATGCGGCAGCGCGCAATCAAAACTTTGGTCAAGTGGCCAACGCCTTTATCCGTGTGGTTAATGAAGAAACAGGTACAGAAGTCGTTCGCTTTGACTTAGCAGAAGACTACTCGGTCGAGACCGCCATGGTGTTTGGCGAAGTATATCGCCATAATGGCGAATGGAAATTCCGCGCTGTCGGTCAGGGCTACTCAGGCGGCTTGCAGGCGATGTGTCATCAATATGGCGTCGATATCTAATTTTGAGTATAACCATCTACCCTAGCGATCAGACAGTCATAGCGCACTGTCAGACACGATGATACGCACAAATTTTGGTTGCAAAACAGTCACAATTTTTCATCGGCAAACGACTAGCAATACTTTAGGTTTCGTTTAAAATTATCCATAAAAAGTGGTTAGCGATAACCACTTTTTTGCAGTTTGTGCCTATAATAGGCCGACCTTAGCTTTACGCAACCAGACAGGATGTGTCATGAGACATTTTTATTTAGACTTTATCTTTACTATTATTGCCCTTGCAATCGCGGCATGGTGGGGATATTCACACGGCGGTATGGGCGGTATGATAACCACCCTATCTATTACTGCTATTTTGGCTGTCATGGAGATTTCATTATCATTTGATAATGCGGTGGTCAACGCTTCAGTCCTCAAAGGCTGGGACGAATTTTGGAAAAAAATCTTTTTAACGGTTGGTATTTTAATCGCCGTATTTGGTATGCGTTTGGTATTCCCAATCGTCATCGTTGCCGTCACTGCTGACCTTGGTGTGATGGAAGTGATCAATCTGGCGTTGTATAACCCAGAAGAATACTCTGCCAGACTCATGGCACATCATGCAGAGATCTCTGCCTTTGGTGGTATTTTCTTATTGCTGGTGTTCTTAAACTTTATCTTTGATGATAAAGAAGTGCATTGGTTTGAATGGTTAGAGAGCCGTTTGGTAAAGCTGGGCAAAGTCGATGCCATGAGCGTATTTGTGGCGCTGATCGTTTTGATGGTTGCGGTATCGTGGGCCAGTGCTGAGCAGTCAGCGGCGGTATTAATCGCAGGCGTCTGGGGTATTCTTGTCTATCTTGGTGTCCAAGTGGTATCAGGTATGCTCGAGGGCGATTTGGAAGAAGAGCTAGAGCACGAAGGCGGCACCTCAGGATCTGAGGCCACCAGCGCCATTATGAAGGGCGGTATCATCGGTTTCTTATACCTAGAAATCCTTGATGCGTCGTTTAGTTTTGATGGTGTGATTGGTGCCTTTGCCATTACCAATGACGTGATTGTCATCATGCTAGGTCTTGCCATCGGTGCGATGTTTGTCCGTTCGATGACTATTTTCTTAGTCGATAAAGGCACGCTCGATGAGTTTGTCTATCTAGAGCACGGCGCGCATTATGCCATCGGTGCTTTGGCCATCATCATGCTATTGTCGGTGAAATTCCACGTGCCAGAGCTGATCACTGGTCTTATCGGTATCGCCTTTATTGGTTGGGCCTTTGTTGCATCACTCAACTACCGTAAACGCCAAGCACTTGAATAACGCAGCTGTGTTTAGTATCAGCATTCGATTTCATTAAGTGATCAAATGACAGGTTATATCAAGCAATTGGTATAACCTGTTTTTTTATGTGCGCTTGCAGACTTTGCTCATTATCTAGCGTGATATCGTTAATCTATTTTAAAATCAGCACCGTCCTACTGGCATTAAGGTGCTCACTATCTCTGATGGTGTTTACTTCCCTGCCAGCATCTTCTGAAGTTTTACCAACACCACGCCATAGAGCGGTAAAAAAATACACACGCCCATCACTATCTTAAACAGATAGTCCATCGCACCAATCTCAATCCAGTGCGACGCCATAAAAGGATCTGGGCTTTTATAAAAAGCGATGGCAAAAAAGCAAAAGCTATCGACCAAATTGCCGATAAACGTCGATGCGAGCGGTGCAACCCACCAAATACTCAAACGGCGCAGTTTATTGAATACTTGGATATCCAGCAGCTGTCCGACCACATAAGCACTAAAACTGGCCAACACAATGCGAAAGACAAATAAATTAAAATCCAGTAGATGCTCATGACCAATAAACTGACCATTTGAAAACACCACAGAAAAATAATAAGAAATCATCAGCGCAGGCATCATCGCAAAAAAGATAATACGTCTGGCTAAATGCTGACCAAAGATACGCACGGTCAAGTCAGTAATCAAGAATATAAAGGGAAAAGTAACAGCGCCCCATGTGGTGATAAAGCCAAACAGCTCCACAGGTATCTGCACTAAGTAGTTACTACTGGCGATGATAAAGATATGCAGGCTGACCAGCCAAAATAGCGCGCGGCGATAGCGAATGGGTTCGATCGGGGTTGTCAAAACAGTACTAATACTCATAAATCGGCCTTTTTTTACAGCAGGGTAGAGGGAACCTGAGCGCGCTATTATAAATGATAATCAGATAAATAGCGAAACGACGATGGATATGGTCATAATCTTACTTTTTTGTAGACAGAAAGATACATGTTGTATAGTCACACAAAATACGCCTTGCTTACTCAGCAATCGCTTAGTATAGTTAGACGTAACGATAGGCAGGATATGGCGTACAGGTCGATTTATTGATCTTTTGTGCTCAGATAGTCATGACTGCCCTATTTTTGACTTATAACACCAAAAACTCTTAATTATTAATTCATAGGATATTTATATGGCTATTAGCTTAACAAAAGGCGGCAACGTAAACTTATCAAAAGAAGCGCCAGGCTTGACCAACATCACAGTCGGTCTTGGCTGGGATCCGCGGGCGACCGACGGTCAAGATTTTGACTTAGACGCCATCGCTTTTTTGTTGAATGAAGCGGGTAAAGTCCGTAACGATCAAGACTTTATCTTCTTTAACAACTTAAAGTCAGACAACGGCGCGGTCGAGCACACCGGTGACAACCGTACTGGCGAAGGCGACGGCGATGATGAAAAAATCAAAATCAACCTAGCCAATGTCCCAGCGGATGTCAGCAAAGTCGCCATCTGTGCCATCATCTATGAAGGCCAAGCTCGTAACCAAAACTTCGGCCAAGTGGGCGATGCTTATATCCGCGTGGTCAATGATAATGGACAAGCCGAAATCGCTCGCTACGACCTATCAGAAGACGGTAGCACCGAGACGGCTATGATCTTCGGTGAGCTATATCGTCACAACGGCGATTGGAAATTCCGCGCGGTTGGACAAGGCTTTAATGGCGGTCTTGGCCCATTAGCGGCTTCTTATGGCGTAAATGTATAACGCCATCGTTTAACCTTATCTGGGTTTAAACTTATCAAGATCTAAACTTATCATGGTTTAAATCTATCAAGGGTTAAACCCTCCATCGTCGCAGTCACCATCTATATAGGACTGCGGCAGCAAATAAGCCATCAAGTGTGCTCATTTTTCACATTTGATGGCTTTATGTTTATTACGCAGCATAAAGCTTTATAAATCAGCCCCTGTGACATCGTCTCTATCAAAAAGATTAATTAAAAGAAGGATTTGCCCCCTATGGCCGCGACATTTAGCTTAATCGGTACCATTGAGCCTTTTTTGCACTGCAATCTAAAAAAGGGTGACTCTATTTATTGTGAAGCCAACGCCATGGTCATGATGGAGTCCAATCTTGAGTTAAAAGGCAAGCTACAAGGCGGGCTGATGCAGTCGTTGATGCGCCGCTTTGCCAATGACGAATCCCTATTTCAGCAGCAGATAGAAGCGACGGGCGGCGAAGGAGACTGCCTGCTTGCACCAACGCTAGATGGCGACATGCAAATCATCGAAGTCGGCAAGCAGCAATACACACTCAGTGATGGAGCTTTTGTCGCCGCGCAAACAGGCGTCGATATCAGAGCCAATATTCAGCGCAACCTTGGCGGCGCAGTATTTGGCGATACCGGCGGCTTTATGGTGATGCAGACCCAAGGCCAAGGTCAAGTGGTGGTATCAGGTTTTGGCTCGCTGTTTGAGATTGAGGTGACACCAGACAAAGACGTCATCATTGATAACGGTCACGTGGTCTGCTGGGACTCAAGCTTGGACTATAAACTGTCGGTGTCGACCAGTAAGAAAAAAGGCATCATGAGCAATATCATCAACTCCGTCACCAGCGGCGAAGGTATGGTGCTAAACTTCTCAGGTAGCGGCAAAGTCATCATCTGCTCACGCAACCGTGACAGCTACCAAGGCTGGCTACAAAGCATTCTAGGCACCAGCTCAGGCGGTCGCGGCGGCAGCGGTGGCTTTTTAGACAATATCTTATAGCGCGGCGCTGTTCGTTTTTACTCACCATTATTATAAGGACAATCTCATGGCAGTTAATCTACAAAAAGGGCAAAAAATCTCTTTAAGCAAAGAGGCTGGCGGCGAGCTGACACAAGTCAAACTGGGCCTCGGCTGGGATGTGGCTCAAGGGCCTCAAGCACAAAAAGGCGGGTTTTTGGGTAAATTGTTTGGCGGTGGTAGCGGCGGCGACTCTATCGATCTTGATGCCTCTTGCATCATGTTCGATAGCAGCAAACAAGCCGTCGATGCGATTTGGTTTAGCCAGCTAAAATCAAAAGACGGCAGCATCGTCCATACAGGCGACAATCGTACTGGCGATGGTGACGGCGACGATGAGGTCATCAACGTCGATCTCGCGCGCGTCCCAAGCAATGTGAAATCACTGGTATTTACGGTCAATAGTTTTACCGGTCAGACGTTTGAGACCGTCGAAAATGCGTTTTGCCGTATCGTCAACGCCAGCAACAACGCTGAGGTGGCGCGCTATAATTTATCCGCACAAGGCGGCCATACTGCGATGATTATGGCCAAGGTCTATCGTCATAACGGCGAGTGGAAGATGCACGCCATCGGTGAGACTGCCTCTGGTCGTACCTTTCATGACTTGATGCCTGCGATTACCCCGCATGCTTAATAGGTGCTACTTGTATTTAGGGCGTGTTGAACATTCGCAAATAGGCACTGCTGATCGCTAAAATTGTTCCAGATAAGGCACAAAGCGACGATAACGCAGATGCCTTAGCGAGATTTGTAACGCAGTATGGGGCAATTTTAGCATCAGCCCGCAGGGACAGGACTCTTTTTTGCCGCTTCATCGTTAAAAATAAGCGCTTAGAGCGACTAAACTTATTATTTTTAACATCGAATCGCCTAAAAAATAGTCGCTGTCAGTGCCATGGTCGAATGTTCAACACGCCCTACTATAACTGTTTTTGTTTACAAAAAATCAGCCCGTCTATTTATCATAGACGGGCTGATTGATATTTGAATACTGATACTTCAATACTGATACTTGAAGATTGGGATTAGGTCTTACTTACGTCCACGCTTCCAGCTAAAGCCCCAATGAAAGGCTTTATCCATTTCTTGGTGACCTTTAAAGTATTGGTTGATACGCTCGACATTGATGCTGCCTTGCTGATTGACCAGCCGCGCGATGGCACACATAGGCAGGTTGTCGGTGCCTTCTGTCAGACGAGTCTCAATCGGTGGCTGCTCTGGCACGTGAATGGTCACCACCCCATCAGTTTGGGCCCAGTTTGGCACACCCTCATAAATAAAGGCAAAAATAAACACCTCCTCAATCTGCGACCACTGTTGGCCATTGATATCGAGCCATTCACCGCCACTCACCTGCCCGGTTCTATCATCAGCGCGCAAGCACACATAAGGCGCCGACTGCAAGCTGCCAAAGCGATTGCCCAGTGCTTGAATCAGGGTTTTTTCGCCATTTTTTAGATGAATCATCGCACCGACATCCAAATCGATGCCGCCAGATTTGTGCTGCTTAAATAAATCGCCTAATAGCCCTTTTTTGGGCGTTTTTTGATCGGCATTTGGCCGCTGGTTCCAGTTGAGATTGACCGCGATTTTGCCAAAATTGTCACGTTTTTTTAGATTGATGCTGGACTGATTTTTGGTTAAGGTGATTTTGTTTAAATTTACCGTAGGACTGGCTGGTATCGGCGGCGGGGTGGCCTGAGCAGGTCGATTATTTTTTTGTGTATTGATCGTCTGTGCTTGAGGTGCTGCTTGGCTTGGTGCTGGCGCTTCATCAGCAATCTCGACCCCGAAATGCTCAGATAATGGCTTGAGACCACCATTAAACCCCTGCGCGATAAAACGAAACTTCCAACTGCCCTGCCGGCGGTAGCATTCGGCCAAAATAATGGCTTTTTCGGAGCGGCCAGTACTATTTAGCTGGCAGGTCAATAATACTTGGCTGCCCTGCAATACCTGAATATCCACATCACCGATTTGCGCCAGCGTTTGCTCGCTAGAGAATGCCAAAGCAATCTTGTCGATATTGGCAGGCTGCGCGGGCAAATTGATATCAAAAAACCCATCGCTGTCATGGCCGCGAAAGCTGACATTGCCGTCGTCGCTGCGGGTCTGACCATAAAATATCATGTCGCCATCACCGCGTACCTTGCCATCGCTAGTTAAGCGATAAGCGGCGCAATCTACCGCGTTTTGGCTTATGATACGAATAATGATATGGTCATTGGGTAATGTCGCGTTGGCACCCGGCACCAATTGTTGCGGTTGGTTTTGGCTCATATTCTGTCCTTCTTATAAGTAATAATGCTTATTTTTTATTGCTTAATGGATCATACTAGGCTGTGTCTGCATTTCAAAAATAGTGATAAAAATGAGATAAATTGCGGTCAAACAAGGAAAATAGCGCCGTTAATATTGGGATATTGACCTGCTATTTGACGACGTTTAACGATGCTTGCCAATATTTGGCCATTTTTAGCTCATTCAGATAGCTATCGCGTGAATCGAAGACATGGCCTACACATTGCTCTATAGTAGCAGTCAGTTGAAAATAAGCCCAGTACTACTAATATTAAAGTGCGCTTACTATCCCTATGCCATAAAGCTCTAATAAATAAAGTGCTTGAGAACCAGTGACGATCGGATCACGATACTACCCCCTAACCCTTAGCATCTGAGAGACCCATGAACAACCCTGCAAACGCTACTCATCACTCAGCGCCCCTAGCCGTCTGGTTGGCTGAAGGTCAATCCAGCCAGCGCGATATGCTCGCTAGCCTGCAAGCTCTAAAAACCAAAACGAGCGCGCCACTGCATATCATTGCTTCACATCGCCATGATAGACCTGAAATCTTTTCGCTGGCCGATACGGTCTATCGTGAGCCTTTAGCGTCCGCAAGTGATGTTCCTAAGCAAATGCTCCCTCTTGATGTGCCGCGCTGGCAGTTTGTGCTCGAACAAGCCCAGCAGCAGCAGGTCAAAGTCCTTTTGACTGGGCGCAACAGCATAGACTACGAAGCAAAGCGCGACGCGTTTGCGGCGGCTGGCATCCGCCTACTGACAGGGGCCACCAGTGTCGACGCCCTAGCGTCCATCGATGATAAGTTTGCCTTTATGCAGCACTGTCAGGCGCGTGACATTCCTGTGGCCGAGGCGTGGCGGTTTGATACCCTAGCCGAGCTTGAAGCATTACTGGATAAATACGGCGATCAGCCGCTGTGTGTCAAGCCGGTCACAGGTATTTTTGCCCAAGGGTTTTGGCGGCTTGATACCGGAAAGGCAGCAGCTGATCTTTATGACAGCTTTGAGCATCTGTACTTTACCGAAAAGAAAAAAATCAGCACCGAGCAGTTTTTGCAGGCATATAGCCATAGCCAGATGGTGCATGAGCGTCCTATCCCTATGCTACTGATGCCCTATCTATCAGGCCAAGAATACTCTATCGACGTGGTGTGTGAATACGGTGAGGTGCTGGCGGCCGTTACACGCCATAAAACAGGAAAAATCCAGCATGTCGGCTACGATCAGGAGGTGATGGCAGTGGTGATTCCATTGATTAGCGCCTTTGGCTGCGATGGTATCGTTAGCGTCCAGACCAAGGCCGATAGCGACGGCCAGCACCGTGTCCTTGAGATCAACAGCCGCCCCTCAGGTGGTATCGGCTATACGGCGCACAGCGCTGTCGACTTGACTCAAATTGGTTTTGGTTATTGGCTGGGCCTGAGCGACAAGCCCAAACTGGCTGACGTCATCGGGCAAATCACTCCCTGTCAGGTGCGCTCCTTGATGACCAGTGTCAAAATTAAATAGAACTGTTGTTTATTACCCTTGATGCAGACCCTTATTTTAAAGACAATTACTGTAAAGACGCTGATTTAAAGCAGCACGCAAGTAAAATTTATACCAGTAGCGCGTTTAAGTTTATATAACAGTTTTATTTTCAATTGACTATATAAAAATCAAATATAAACCTAAGTATATTTGAATAACCCTAAAAGGAAAATGAATGCCAAAGCAGCGTACCACCATCGAGCTACCTCGCGGTATCCTTGATCTCACGTATCAGACCAATAGCCATAACGGCCATGCAGCGTATCAATTAAATGATTTATTGGGCTTTGCTCAGCGCATCAATCCTAAGCGCGCATTTTTGTTTGTCTCAAAAGTCTTAGGTCGCCATATTCCTGTCGCTCCCAGCACCATGCGTACCGCTTTTACTGATTTGGCCGCGTTGATTCCCAGCCATTTGCCTGAGCCTATTTTGGTGATTGGTATGGCGGAGACTGCGGTGGGTCTATCAGCAGGCGTGCATCAAGCGCTGCAAACCCGTTATCCCAACGCGCTGCTGCTCAACTCCACCCGTCACGCTCAGCATAACGAAGACAATGACGAAGCGTTATTCACTACCTTTAGCGAAGATCATAGTCATGCCAGCCAGCATTTGATTTATCAAAGTCGCAATAAAAACATACAATCGCAGCTCCTCTCCAGTAGAACCTTAATCATGGTCGATGACGAGGCCTCGACAGGCAACACCTGCGTCAATGTCGTCACTGCCCTACGTCAAGCTGGACTTAGTCAGTTAGAGCAAGTACATCTGACCACGCTGGTTGATTGGTCACTCAATCAACAGCAAGAAACCACGGATACTGCGGACGCTATATCTAGCCGCCTGCCTGATATTGATTTTTATCGTCATCACTTATTGTCTGGCGCATGGACTTGGACAGATGCCCCCAATCCTGAGCCGATCACGATGCCAGCCGTCGATACCACCGAAGCTGGTAGCCAGCCGTTAGGTGACACCGGCAATTGGGGGCGCTTCCCAACGCTCGATAGTACAGAGGGGTTTGATCGTTATTTGGCGCACTTCCAAACGGTATTTACACGCTTTCGCGAGCAGGTATCGCCTAGCCTACCTCAGTGGCCTACGCGCATATTGGTATTAGGCAGTAATGAGTTTGTTTGGTTGCCGTTTTTGTTGGCAGAGTGGCTAGAAAGCCAAACGCAAGCTGCCGTCAAATTTGGCGCCCTGACACGCTCACCGATTGCTCTTGGCGGCGCGATCGGTACGATGCTAAGCTTTCGTGATCATTATGGTCTTGGCATGACCAACTTTGTATATAACGTCGAGCCAAAGGCGTGGGACTTGATTGTACTGTGTGTAGAAACTGCGGCTGATAGCGTCGATGAGATGTGGCAAGATTTGGACAATGTATTAATAGTAGGTGGTAAAATATGACCACGATGTTTTTTCAGCCCAGCCCTCATATCGTCAAACCCTACGCCCTTATGGATCTAGACGATACGCTATTTCAGACGCAGCGCAAAATTGATGCATGGCATCTGCCTACCGCTGCGCCTGAAGACTTGGTCTGCGCCTCCGTCAACAAACAAGACGAGCCGCTGAGTTTTATGAGTCAACGGCAAGCGGCGTTTTTTAATTGGTTACTTGCCAGCACTGAGCTGATAGTGGTCACAGCCCGCGATCGTCATGAAATTAAACGGGTAAAACTGCCGTTTGATAGCTGGCAAATACTCACCCACGGCGCGGTTATTTTAAGCCCTAATGGCGAGCCACTAGGCACATGGCAGCAGCATATGTATGACGCACTGTTGCCTCTGCAAGACAAGCTGGCGCAGCTAAGCCAGTTATTTACTCAGCACAGCAGCAGCGACAACAGCCATTTAAAGTTTACCGCGCATAAAGATCATTTTAATAACGGCACTGAAAACAAAGAACTGACCATCTATCTTGCTATCAAACACGCGCAAAAAAATCATCAAGCTCTGATACAGCTCGCTGAGCAGTTGCCTAAATTGATACGAAACTTTGATCAAGACTTCTATGTGCATGTCAATGCAAATAACTTAGCCATTTTGCCGCATGCTGTGCACAAGCGTCATGCGGTAGAGTTCTTGTTAGAGCAGCACTTAGAGAGCAGCAGGCCAAGCTTCGGCTTTGGTGATAGCTTAGCCGATTTGCCATTTTTGCAGCTGCTGGACTGGTATGGCATGCCAAATCACGGTCAGATGCATGACAGTATTAGCCGCTAACGGCCTGTAGATATCGTGAATAATGACAATCGCTTATATAAGTAACTATCTTTATGACCTATCCCAACATGCAGACATTCGCACAATACGGCTCAGGCAGCTACCTACCCTCTGATGTCACCGTATTACTCGACATCGTCGACAAACAAGCAGTCGCCGATATCCCTGTCAGCCAAAAAGAAGCGCTGATCCAAAGTGGCCAGCGTCATTACTCTGATATGCTGACACTAGAGCAGGCACCGACCGCCATGCATGAGCAGTTGTATCAGCAGGCACTAGCGCAGGGCGCAGATAGAACGGCAAACGATATTGCTAATTTGGCTTATACATTGCACGATATCTTTGGGCAGACAGTGGATAATGAGCAGCCGCTGGTACTGGTCAGCTTAGTGCGGGCAGGACTGCCCATCGGTGTACTATTGCAGCGTGCCCTATCAGATGATGAAAGGTCAGATAGCGATAGCAGCTACGCTTTGCCTAGTGTACATTATGGTATCAGTATCATCCGAGATCGCGGGCTTGATCCTGTCGCGCTGCAGATGATACTGGACGCGCATCCAAGCAGCCCGATTGTCTTTGTCGATGGCTGGACGGGCAAAGGCGCGATTTATCAAGAGCTTGAGCGCAGCTTGCGGCCTTTTAATCAACCCAATCAGCCGCACTTTGCCAATATTTTTCATCAAGGCGCAGGCGTCGTCCCCCTACTGACGTTGGCCGACCCTGCAGGGGTGGCGTGGCTGGCAGCAAGCAGTGAGGACTGGCTGATACCATCTGGATTATTAAACAGTACGGTATCGGGGCTGATTTCTCGCAGTTTGTATACCGAGCCACAATCAGGGCTACATCGCAGCGTGTTTTATGAGGAGCTGCGTGCAATCGATCACAGCCTCGCCTTCATCGAGCAAATCGATCGTGCGCGGCAAACCCTCCAGCGTCCCATGCAGTGCTTGCCGATGTATCAGCAGCCACGCTATCGGACCGCAGGTTTAATCGATAGCATTGCCGCCGACTATCACATCACCAACCGCAATCGCATCAAGCCAACCATTGCCGAGGCTACCAGAGCGATACTACGCCGAGACCCTGAGCGTATCTTGCTGGCCTGCGCCGATCATCCCGATACGCTACTATTACGACATTTATGTCACGAGCGAGATATCCATATCAGTGTATTAGGTGATAAAATACTACCCTATCACGCCATCACTCTTATCAAACAACGCAGCAAAGACGACTGTTAATATACATAGTCATATCGCTTATACTAGGGCGTGTCTGCAATGACAACTTTCGTGATTTACGGGTTAAAAATGGCTATATTTATGCCAAACGGTGTCTCATTCTTAGCTAATATACTGATATGAGCTTTGAGCTGACCATAACTGGACAAAAATATATCTCATTTTTAACTTCATAGTTCCGTTGTAGACACACGCTAAAGCCAGTTTAAAAAAGCGCTATCCTAATAACATCGCTACGCTGGTCTACGTTTTTGCTTACTCAGCCTATCGTGTGAGAAGTAAAAACATAGACCAGCCGTCCTGTATTGTTTATTTTTGAGTGAAACGATGATAACGTTTTACCCTTTTATTCATCACAACTACGATGCCCATTATGTCCGATATCCCCAAAAACCAATCAAACCGATACGCGCATACTCAATCTTATGCCCACCTCATCACCGAGCGCCATGCCATGGTGAGACCACATACGCATCACCCTTATCAGCTCGGTGCTAGCCTTTATATGCCGGCCACGCGCCAAGACATCTGGCAGGTCATCAAACGCGACAAGCTACCGACGATTAATAGTATTATCATTTGTCTAGAGGACGCTGTCGGTCATAGCGATGTCGAGCTGGCACTCGAACGCTTACAAGACTTACTAAACACGTGGGCCGAGCATGTCGATACAATCAATCAGCCCTGCAAACGAGCGTCGCTAGAATCCCAGCCGCCCGCCCAGCTGCCGACACGCCCCTTGGTCTTTGTGCGTCCGCGCAGGCCAGCGATGCTACAACAGCTCGCAGACTACGCTCATATCGACCTTATCGATGGTTTTGTATTGCCAAAAGTGGATATGTATAGCTTGTCCAACTGGCGGCTGGCTTGTCAAAATATTAGCAGTACCCAGCTGTTGATGCCGACGCTCGAGACTGCAGCGCTCTTTGATCCGCGGCATAACCAAGAGCTGGCCATCGGCTTTAAAGAAGCCTTTAATCAGCCAGTCTTTGCCCTACGTATCGGCGGCAATGACTTATTTGCTGCGCTGCGCTTACGTCGCCCAAAAAACAGCATCGTCTATGACACCCCTATTGGCACACTGGCCTATCAGCTACTCGGCTGCTTTGTACCGCACGGGTTTTATCTGACAGCGCCCGTCTTTGAGTATCTAGATCAGCCGACGCTATTTATGCAAGAGCTGACCCGCGATGTCAGCTTGGGTTTGGTCGGCAAGACCGTCATACACCCAAGCCAAATTGCGTTGGTGCAGCAGGCGTACTGCGTCTCTCTTAGCACTTTAGATGAAGCACAAGCGATACTGCATAGCGAGGCCAAAGCGGTATTTAAGTACAACAACACCATGCTCGAGCCTGCCACGCATCGTGCTTGGGCGACAGAGATCGTCAACCGCGCTGAGGTGTTTGGCACGATAGATGATAGCAATAGCGAGTATCGCGCTCGCCTCTAGAGATTGGGGCGTGTCTTTATTGTACATGCACTGATAAAATCAAGATAAATGGCGCGCACATACCAATCAAAAAAGCCGCTATCACAGCTATGATAGCGGCTTTTTGGGTGTTGTACCAATGCAAACGCTAAGGCGATATTAGGCGCAGCACTCTAAAAACTGGCCAATGATGCGATTGACCTGCTCAGGCTCTTCAACAGTGGCGGTATGGCCTGCACCTTTGACAATCGCAAGCTTTGAGCCTTTGATAGCAAAATGCATACGCTCGGCCTTTTCATACGGCGTTGCCACATCCTCATCCCCTACGACGATCAAGGTCGGCGTGGTAATCGCACCTAGCTGATCGTAAGTACCTGAGCGCTCAATAACCCCCATTGTCGCCTTGATGACGCCACCCTTACGATTGCCTTGTAGCATTGTGAGCCACTCTTTATGCTCAGACTTGCGCGACTTGTCTGCCAAAAAACTACTGCCAAACATAATCGGCATCACTTTATTACTGACGCGCTTGATGCCCATCCAGCGTATGGCCTTGACCAGCTTGCGATACTGTGGCACGTTTTTTGGGTCTTCTGGATCGGCAGACGTCTCCAGTAAGATAAGTGATAGTAAGCGCTCTGGGGCTTTGATGGCGATACGCTGAGCCACAAACCCGCCCATTGATAGCCCGACAAAATGACACTTTTCGATATTTAGCGCCGCCAGCAAGGCTAATGTGTCCTCTGTCAGCGTGTCCATATCGTAGCCTGACTTGGTGATCTGGGATTGGCCTTGACCACGAAAATCATAAGCAATACAGCGATAGTGCTCTTGGAAGTATGCCACTTGCTTGTCATACATCTGCGTATTCCATAACAAACCATGAGCAAACACCATGACTGGTTTTTGCGTATCATTTGGCGCGCTGTCTTCGTAATAAATGTCTGTGTTATTGATATGGATCGTTGGCATAACCACTTCCTTGTCTGATAAATAAGAGAGGTTGGTGACTTATTTCGGGTTTTGACAGTTTAGCATATTTGACCTTTATATAGCCGTGTCTTTAGCGCCCACAAAACTTGCTTTTATAATCAGAACAAGCTGCTATAGTAAGTAGTCGAAGCCGCTGATCCATGCCGCCACCATCTACCTACAAAGGCGGACGCTACAAGCCAATATAGTCAATCGCTATACATGATACCGCGAGATGATAAGTTGTTTGTTGTCGCATCGAGCGGCGTAGGTATCGCACGCCAGAACACCACCGTTTCATTGAGCAGCTTGCTAGCCATGTGTCTGATTTATCTTCTGATTCATCTAGCGATACGATTAGCCAACGTCATAAGACCATTCATATAAGGAAATCCAATGTCATCCTCTATTGTTGAGTATCAAAGCGAAAACCATATCGCCACCATCACCCTAAATGACCCAAAAAGTCTCAATGCCTTTAGCACACCACTAAAAAAAAGCGTATTGACCGCCCTTGAGCAAGCCGACGCTGATGACGACGTTCGAGTGATTGTCCTACAAGGCGCTGGCGGTAACTTTTCTAGCGGCGGTGATATCAAAGAAATGCTGTCTGAAGGTATCGACAAAACCGTCATCTCAAACAAAATAAAGGGCATGGTCGAAGGCGCAGGCGAAGTCAGCTTAAAGCTACGCCATATTCATAAGCCGATTATTGCTAAATTAGAAGGTGCGGTGGCCGGTGCAGGCATGAACCTAGCACTCACCTGTGACTTTCGTATCACCGCCGACAACGCCAAATTCGTGCAAGCGTTCGTCCACATCGGCCTCGTCCCTGATGCAGGCGGTGTATATTTACTAAACCAGCTAGTAGGCCCTGCAAAGACCACTGAGCTTGTGATGCTGGGCGACAAAATCAGCGCGCAAGACATGGCTGAGCTAAACCTGGTCAATCAAGTTGTGGCGCCTGCTGAATTAGATGATGCGGTAGCAAAACTCGCTTCTCGTCTAAGCGCCCTGCCAGCTCAGGCATTATCCAGCATGAAACATATGCTAAACACCCACGCCTACGCAGGGCTAAATGAAGCGCTCGATATGGAAGTACACCAACAAACAAGATTGGCTAAAACTGATGATTTCATTGAGGGCGTTACCGCATTTATTGAAAAGCGCAAACCAGTTTATATCGGTCGCTAATCCGCTAGGAAGGCTCTGATAACACTCGAAAAGTACTATCATCAAAAAGGCTACCATCAGGCAGCCTTTTTTTAATGAAATGAGATAACACGAGCTTTTATGAAGAGGTAGCAGCTGGCTTATAGTGATGTGGTAACGTGAATATCTTGTCAAATACCAAGGTAAATATAAAAGTATATACCAAGAAATACAACAATAACGCTGCCTCCATCATAAAGGCTGCCACCAAACCAACATCGTACCAAAGCATATACAATGGCAAGCAAATCAAGACCAGCCCGCCTTCAAACCCAACAGCATGAACGCTACGAATCAGCAGTGTACGCGCTGCCACTTGCCGGCGGCGCTCCCATGCTTCAAATACGGTATTGTATAAAAAATTCCAAATCACCGCCGCCAATGACACCATCACTGCCACTGGTAACGACTCTGCGGCATCACTACCACTGAGCATCATCAATATATAGGTGGATGAGATAATCGCGATGATTTCAAAGACAGTCACATAGACGATGCGACGTTTGAGAGGGGATAAAGTAATCAACCAAGACTCCAAAGCACCTGAATGATAAGTGCATAATTAAAGTCTCGGTCCGTCCCGAGATAACAAAGTAAGAAAGTAAGAAAGTGCAGAGCCACGGTTTCCGCCTGCCCTTATATTATACCTAAAATAATAAAAAAATCAGCAGCTGCCCTTATCGACCGTTTGGTCAGAAGCGTTTATTTGGCGGGTGGACCCCATTGATTGCTTTCAGGCTTGGTATCACTCGCCAAAAATACCAGTAGGATGATAGAGCCTATCAAAGGTAAAATAGAGATGAAAAACCACCATCCTGAGCGACTGGTATCATGCAGCCTGCGCACCGTCACCGCCAAGCTTGGCAAAAACAGGCCAAGTACCACTACGATATAAAACAGCCCTGTTTCTGCATCAAATATCATGCTATCCAACACCATCGCTATAAACAGCAAACCCATTTGTACCAATACAAAATACCAATATTCTTTACGTCTAGCACGACCAGAGAAGTTGCTATAATTTCTAAGACATTTTTTAAACCAATCGAGTATGCCATAGTTTGTTTCGGCACTATGATTGTTCACCGCAGCATCTGGCAGAGGTGGCGGCGTTACTTTATCGAGCATATTTTTATTTTCCATAGGGTTTGTCTTCATGTATCTGTAAGAGTTAAGTCGCCAACCAAAAGTTTGACCAGTTCACTGAATTATAAACTCCAAAAAAAAGTTTGCAAACTATTCAAGGTATTTTATTTTCATAAAAAAACCCCGCATCATTTTGACACGGGGTTCCTTTTTATCTTATTAATTAGCTTGAAAGCAAAGATTAAGTCAACTGAGCAACGTTAATTTTATCCGCTTCTTCAGTGTACTCTTCCATACGATCGAAGTTCATGTATTGATACACTTCCTCGCCCATGCTGTTTAGCATGCCAGCGTACTGCTGATACTCGTCGTTGGTTGGCAGCTTACCCAGTACTGCAGCGACTGCTGCAAGCTCAGCTGACGCAAGATAAACGTTGGCGCCTTGACCAAGACGGTTCGGGAAGTTACGAGTCGACGTCGATACCGCAGTAGATTTCGGTGCGATACGTGCTTGGTTACCCATACATAGTGAACAACCTGGCATCTCAGTACGAGCGCCGGCTTGTGCGTAGACGTTGTAGTAACCTTCTTCCATCAACTGGCGTGCATCCATCTTAGTTGGTGGTGCGATCCATAGACGCGTCTTCAGGCTACCTGCTGGTACGTCTTGTAGCAATTTACCTGCCGCGCGGAAGTGACCGATGTTGGTCATGCACGAACCGATGAATACTTCATCGATGGTGTCGCCAGCCACGTCAGCCAAAGTTTTTGCATCGTCTGGATCGTTCGGGCAGCATAGGATTGGCTCTTTGATCTCGCTCATGTCGATGGTCATATCGATGGCGTATTCTGCATCGTCGTCAGCACGCATGAGGCTTGGGTTTGCCAGCCAGTCTTGCATTTGCTCGATACGGCGGCTGATGGTACGCGCGTCGCCATAACCTTCAGAGATCATCCACTTAAGTAGGGTGATGTTTGAGTTTAGGTACTCAGTCACCGACTCTTCAGATAGCGTGATGGTACAGCCCGCAGCACTACGCTCAGCTGAGGCATCAGATAGCTCAAACGCTTGCTCAGCGGTCAAATCTTCTAGACCTTCGATCTCAAGAATACGACCGTTGAACTCGTTGATTTTGCCTTTTTTATCAACCGTCAAGTAACCTTCTTTGATGGCTTGATAAGGGATGGCATGGACGAGGTCACGTAGCGTGATACCAGGCTGACGCTCACCGACGAAGCGGACACGCACAGACTCAGGCATATCTAGTGGCATCACACCAGTGGCTGCAGCAAAGGCTACCAGACCAGAACCCGCTGGGAACGAGATACCCATTGGGAAACGCGTGTGCGAGTCACCACCAGTACCAACGGTATCTGGCAGTAGCATACGGTTAAGCCATGAGTGAATGATACCGTCACCTGGACGTAAGCTCACGCCGCCGCGGTTCATGATAAAGTCAGGTAGTGTGTGCTGAGTCTCAACGTCAACTGGCTTTGGATAAGCGGCAGTGTGACAGAACGACTGCATGACGAGGTCTGCTTGGAAACCTAGGCATGCCAAGTCTTTTAGCTCATCACGCGTCATTGGACCTGTGGTATCTTGAGAGCCGACAGTCGTCATTTTTGGCTCACAGTACATACCTGGGCGTACGCCTGGTAGGCCACACGCTTTACCGACCATTTTTTGTGCTAAGGTGAAGCCTTTACCAGTATCAGCTGGCTCTTCAGGTTTTGCGAATACGTCTGAATGACCCAGACCCATGTACTCACGCGCACGGTTGGTGAGGCCACGACCAACAATCAATGGAATACGGCCACCAGCACGCACTTCATCAAGTAGCGTTGGCGAGTTTAGTTTGAACTCTGAGATGATCTCGTCTGAGTCATGCTTGGTGATTTTGCCATCATGTGGATAGATATCAAACACATCGCCCATGTTTAGCTTATCGACAGCCACTTTTTCGATTGGCAAGGCGCCAGAATCTTCCATCGTATTAAAGAAGATCGGAGCAATGTTGTTACCCAGTACCAGACCGCCGCCGCGTTTGTTTGGTACGTTCGGGATGTCTTCGCCCATCAGCCATAGCACTGAGTTGGTCGCAGACTTACGGCTAGAGCCGGTACCGACAACGTCACCAACGTACGCAAGTGGGTGGCCTTTTTCTTTTAGCTCATCAATAAGCTTCATTGGACCGCGCACGCCCTCTTCGTCAGCAGTAATACCGTCACGAGAGTTTTTGTGCATAGCAAGCGCATGCAATGGGATATCAGGGCGGCTCCATGCGTCTTGGGCTGGTGACAAGTCGTCAGTGTTGGTCTCGCCTGTGACTTTAAACGTCGTATAAGTTGATTTTTTTGGTACTTCTGGGCGGTTCAAAAACCACTCAGCGTCAGCCCAAGACTGAATGACTTCTTTTGCAAAAGCGTTACCCGCTTCGGCTTTTTCGGTGACATCGTTGAACGCGTCAAATACGAGCAAGGTTTTCTTTAGTGCATCAGCTGCTTCTTGAGCAACCTCTTCATCATCAAGCGCGGCGACCAATGGCTGTACGTTGTAGCCACCTTGCATGGTACCTAGGATTTCGACCGCTTTTTTCTTACTGATAAGTGGTGATGAGGTTTCGCCCTTTAAGATAGCAGCCAAAAATGCAGCTTTAACGTAAGCAGCTTGGTCAACGCCAGCAGGAATACGGTTTTCTAGCAGGTTCATTAAGAACGCTTCTTCGCCTGCTGGTGGGTTTTTTAATAGTTCAACCAATTCTGCTACTTGCTTTTCATTCAGTGGTAGCGGTACAGTTCCTAGCTCGGCACGTTCTTCGACATGTTTACGATAAGCTTCTAACACAATAGTCGTCCTCGTCAGTTGGGGTTAGCACAATACGTGGGAGTCAGAATGACCGCCTGCGTCTGTGTACTAGATGAAATAATTATCCGTGCAATCATAGCTTAAAACGCTCTAAATGTTAATGGCTATGGCTTTAAAAGGCTCAGAATAAGGCCATATTGGACATTTATTATAAAAATAGTACCATCAATCAGAGGACTGATTATCTCCTTATCCGTCTAAAAATAACCGGCTGTCTTAGAGGTTATTTTTTGCCTGTATAATCAACATCAACGACATAACAACCGCGATTTTAAAAGTACAGATGGCCGCTTGTAGAACAACACAGACTTGAAAAAACTGCGCATACGCCTAAATACAAAACACGGCGAAAAATCTCAGAGATAAGAAGTTAAAGTATCCACACCACATACAATAAACAACAGGGACGACCACAATATGGCAAACAACACCGCTTACCAAAACGGCCTACAAGTACGCACTGAAGTGATGGGCGAAGCACATGTCAAACGCTCATTAGATAACGCCACTGGCTTTACCCAGCCGCTGCAAAACTGGATCATCGAGCATGCTTGGGGCAGTACGTGGCAGGATGATTCGGTATTACCGCGCAAATACCGCTCCTTAATCACCATCGCCTTTTTGGTCGCACAAAAAAGCCCGACCGAGCTAAAAGGCCATATTCGCGGTGCCATAAACAACGGGGCGAGCGTTGCCGAGATTCGAGAGGTACTGATGCACAGCCTGCCTTACTGCGGCGCGCCTGCTACCCAAGAGGCTTTTCGCGCGGCTATCGAAGTATTTAATGAGATGGGTATAGATATTGATAACTTAAACAAAAAGCCATAGCACAAAGGGTTGAATAATAAACCCTGAGCGCAATATCTGCTATAATAAAGACACCTATAAAGCATACTGATAATTCCATAAACCCTTATACTATAAAGGGTTAAGAGATCATTGATTATGACTACTGCCGTACAAACCTATGTCCCTGCTGCCAAGGCCAAACCCAAAAAAGCCATTCAAGGTGAAAAGCTACGTGGCTACGATAAAGTCGCGCGCATCCCGATTAAAGTAATCCCGACAGTCGAAGCGAAGAAAAAGCCTGACTGGATTCGGGTCAAGATGTCTTCCCCGGCGGAAGTCGCACGTATCAAAGCCACACTACGCGAACAAAAGCTCTATACCGTCTGTGAAGAAGCTGCCTGCCCTAACCTGCCGCAGTGCTTTGCCGATGGTACCGCGACCTTTATGATTATGGGCGATATCTGTACCCGTCGCTGTCCGTTCTGTGATGTCGGTCATGGTCGCCCAAATGCGCTTGATAAAGACGAGCCGCGCCACACTGCTGAGACCATTCAAGGCTTGGGTCTTAAATATGCGGTGATCACCTCTGTCGACCGCGATGATCTAAAGGACGGCGGCGCTGGGCATTTTGTAGAAGTATTGAACGAATCTCGCGCGCTAAGCCCAAACTGCTTGATCGAGATATTGGTGCCAGATTTCCGTGGTCGTATGGAGATTGCGCTTGATTTATTGACGAAAACCCCGCCAGATGTCTTTAACCATAATATCGAAACTGTGCCGCGTCTGTATAAAGCCTTCCGTCCTGGCTCTGATTATCAGCATTCGCTCGATTTGCTTAAACTGTACAAAGCGCGTCGTCCTGATATCGCCACCAAATGCGGCTTTATGGTCGGTCTTGGTGAGACAGAAGAGGAGGTCTATGCGCTGCTTGATGACCTAAAAGCCCATGATGTTGATATGATTACCATCGGTCAGTATCTGCAGCCCAGTAAGGATCATGCGCCTGTTGATCGCTACGTGCATCCAGACGAGTTTCAGCGCTATATGGATTATGGCAAAAAGATTGGCTTCTTTAGCATTTGGGCAGGCCCGATGGTACGCTCCAGCTACTTTGCCGATCGTCAGTACTACGGTGAAGATTGCCCTGCGCCTATCCGTAGCAAAAAAGCACTCGAGGCTGAGGGTAAACTTGGTTGTTAATGCTTGAATCAGGTTTGAACAACCGTTGACCTGTGAGTTTAATAGAAAAAGGGTGAGTAACAGATTTTGTTACTCACCTTTTTTATACCAAACCCAACAATTAAAGTTGCGCCCAAGCACGAGCAGTTAACGACCGAATTCTTTGTGGCTGTTTAAGCAAATTATTCCAAGCCAAGCAAGTGGCATCGACAATAGCCTCATAACTGTCATAACAACGATTGGATAACTCATTTTGCTTAAGGTACTGCCATACTCTCTCAGAGGGATTGAGCTCAGGTGAATAAGGAGGTAGTTTAAGCATAGTGACATTATCCTGATTCAAGCTTGGTTGATGCCATAATGCGCCATCCATCACCACCACCGCATGACGTCCTTTTGGAACGGCTTTACTAATCTCTTGCATATGCAATAACATGGTGTGTTTATTAACGAAAGGCAG
>NZ_CAJHBJ010000018.1:0-56099 GCF_904846595.1 Psychrobacter sp. HII-4
CTACAGCACTATCTTCAACTATGTCCGGTGTCGTGTCTTCACCTTCACCCGTTGTAGTGGTAAAGGTTTGATTATCTGTCACAAACTGACGATAACCAATCGCGTCATCGGTGCCTAAGCCTGATACACTACTAATGGTATTGCTCATAACACCCGTTACTGCTTTAGGTTCTGGTTCTGGCTCTGGTTCTGGTTCTGGCGTTACGTCTTGGTTCTTCTCAGCACCATAAGTACCTTGTGAACCGTTACCTTCATAGATACCACCGATATAATTGGCATCTTCACCGTAGAAAGCACCTTCAGTATTGTAGCCACTCTCATCAGCGGCCTCCCCTGAGAATTCGTTACCGTCGATGTCTGCTGCTAGGTTAATGTCATCTGCATTGGCAAACTTCAATTCACCAGCTACTTTCTTCTCAACGAAGTCTGCTGTAAAAGCAGAGGTGCCATATTCAATCGCATTGTCTGCACCTACTTTACGATTGGTAGCATCCCCTGTGTATTCAAACTTACCTTCTGTCGGTAAGGTAGCAGTTCTATTACCAACCACTAAAACTCCGTCTACTGGAATTTCATTACCTAGTGCGCTGACAGCACCGTTGACATGAGCAATACGTAACTCACCATCAGCTCCAAAGTCTTTGTAGGTCGAAGTATAGCTCAAGTCACCTTCAGCTAGGACGCTGCCTGTTCCTTCGTATGATTTAAAGCCACTTTCGGTGTCAGCGTCGCTATCACCTGATAAGGTAACGGCCACTGGGTTTTGTACGACGCCTGTTAATACTTCGTCGGCGCGAGCATCTACATCCGCAGTACTGCGAATATCAAATTCGCGAGTGGTGTTCGTTAGAGCGCCTTGACCAATAGCTGTTGCATCAACAGATAGGTGCTGAGCGCCTGATAGGTCCGCTTCTGCGGCTGAGCTATAGTCTTCACCAGGCTCTGGTTCAGGAGTAGGCTCTGGTTCAGGAGTAGGCTCTGGTTCAGGAGTAGGTTCTGGCTCAGGAGTAGGTTCTGGCTCAGGAGTAGGTTCTGGCTCAGGAGTAGGTTCTGGCTCAGGAGTAGGCTCTGGCTCAGGAGTAGGTTCTGGCTCAGGAGTAGGCTCTGGCTCTGGAGTAGGCTCTGGCTCAGGAGTAGGCTCTGGCTCTGGAGTAGGTTCTGGCTCAGGAGTAGGTTCTGGCTCTGGAGTAGGTTCTGGCTCTGGAGTAGGTTCTGGCTCAGGAGTAGGCTCTGGTTCTGGCGTTGGCGTCGGTGTTGGCTCAGGTGTTGCTACCGGTAATTGTGGTACATAATTACTATCGTGATCGTTTGCACATGCAGATAATATGACAGCAGTGATCAGCACTATACTGGCTTTTAAGGGAGTTTTTAACTTTTTTGCTGTTGATACAGCTGAGATTGATTGACGGTTCGGTGACATTCGTCTTCCTCCATGAAGATTTTGTGATAGTCCGTTAAGTACTGATTAAAATCAGACACTGCTATAGATAACCAAAACCCTTATTTAAAGTCAACTTTTATAGAGAGACTATGCATTCATTTTAAATGGTAGTAAAAATAAATTATCAAGATATTAAATATCTTAATACCAGATGATAGCCATAAAAAAAGCGCCATAAGGCGCTTTTTTATTCATTATATATTGATATTTTAATTTACTGCTTTTCAGCACCAAAAGTACCTTGAGCACTCTCACTTGAATAGATACCTCCTAAGTATTTAGCATCATCACCGTAAAACCCACCTTTAGTAGTATAAGCACCACTAGTGCCAGCGAATTGGCTTCCATCGATATCACCTGCGATAGCTATATTACCAGCATTGTTAAACGAGAGCGTTCCATCAACTGTTTTAGCGGCAAAGTCAGCTGTGAATGTAGAGCTACCATACTCTATTGATTTATCTAGACCAAGCTCTCGGTAAGTCGCATCACCCGCGTAGGCAACGCTACCATCTGTAGGTAAGGTGAGTGTTTTATTACCATATACTGCTACACCACTCACAGGAAGCTTAGCCTCACCTGCAGCAGCAGACCCATCAATATGTCCGATACGCATCTGATTACTAAAGTCTTTGTAAACTGAAGTATAAGTCAAAGGTAATTCGCCAAAAGAGGTAGCGACTCCAACAGTGTCATTATGGCTTTTGAAACCGTTTGAGGTGCTAGAATCGCCAGAACCTGAAGTAGTAATAGTCACTTTAGTTAATAGATTGTTAGATGCAAGGTCTGCTCTTGCCACTAAGCTATTCGCGTCAATCTTAAAATCGTCAGTTGTGGTTATAAATTCTTGACTTATTAATGCCGTAGCATCAATATTCAATGTTTGAAAACCAGTTTTTGTCGTTTCGACACCTGAACTATAACTAGGATCGCCACCAGTATCGCCACCAGTATCGCCACCAGTATCGCCACCAGTATCGCCACCAGTATCGCCACCAGTATCGTCACCAGTATCGTCACCAGTATCGCCACCAGTATCGCCACCAGTATCGCCACCAGTATCAGTGTCGGTATCCGTATTATCGCTATCGCCTGGCGTCACTGCTGGACTACCGTCAAAAATATCCCCAAGAGCATATGAATTATCATTATCACTTCCACATGCAGATAACATAACAGCAGTAATAAGTAATACACCAGCTTTTAGAGGCATATCTAAAGACTTTAATGAAAAAGCAGTACGATTTGAATGATTATTGATTAACATTTTCATTCCTCCATGAATGGTCAAATGGTATTTTTATGATATTAGTATTAAAACTAAGACCAGTATATTAGATAACCCAAGCTAATATACTAGCTTTAATATTTAAAGTATTGATAGAAATATTAGAAGTAAAGTTATTTAGCTGCTAGTCAGAGCCTTATAAAATCTATCTGCTTATTCAGATAGACTTTATACGTTAAAATGCTAAATTACTGGCTTTGATAAGACAGCTTGACACCTGCGATATAGCCATCATTGTCTTCTGCTCTACTAACGATACTGCCATTAGGTAACTGTCCAGTAGCATCACCAAATTTGAGGTACTTACCACCAACTGATACTGCCCACTCAGGAGTGACATTGTATTTCACGCCGCCACCGATACTATAGAACCCTTCAATAGTACCAAGCGAGCTCACCGGATCGCCTGCACCAGAGTCATAGCCGACAACCACTGAACCAGCCAGTTTTTCATTGAAACGTTTGGCTAGACCCACGTCGACTTTCCATTGGTCTTTGTCATAGGACAATAATGGCAAGCCTTCTGGAACAGCAGCCTTAGAGTAAGCATTGTATAATGGTGGTACGATGGTAAAATCACTCCATGGTACCCAGCGTACATCTAATGTACCTAATAGCTGATACTTTTCACTTAGACCTGTTTGAATATTTAAGTTCACAGACTCAGGCGTTGTGACTGTCGCATCAGTGGTGGCATATTCGCCAACAGACTGGCCTAACTCAGAATTTGGATCAATCCCAAGTTTGCCTAGTGCAATATCTCGTAGAGGTGACCCTAATAGAGGTATTCTCTCTCCCACCGGGGTTTCATGGTCAATCTCTGAGCGATACGTTAAGGCAGCATTTAAGGCGATTTCAGGCTTGCTATACGCCAAGCCTGCTACCCAACCATAGTCAGTGTCACTATTCACATTAGCATCGTAGCCTGTCAACGGACCGTATGCTTGACCGCGCAAGTGCACATCTGCTTTTACCTTTTGCATCACAGGACCGCCATAGACTTGAAAGCCATTGGACTTATAACCGATCAAACCTGTCCAGGATTCAGAGTGCACACTGACGTTGGTATTTTTGTCGTAATCTGGGTCTAGTACCGAAGAGTTGATAACTTGGTTTGGAACGGATGTCCCAGTTGACGAGTCGGCAATAGTATCCTTACCTGCTTGAGAGACAAACGTGCTATCGCCAGAGTACTCTACTTCTGCACCAAATGGTTCGTCATAAAATACACCAATACTGAAGTTCTCATTGATGTCGGTTTTGACGCCATAGCGCATAAAACTATATGTATCTGGAGTTGCATCACCAGTTGACTTACCTTTTCTATAAGCATCTTCTGTCGAAGTAATGCCATTACTAATATCACCACCTGGAGTAGTAATAGCACCGGCATTATCATGGGCTGAAACATCAGTATCAATGTAAGCGTAATCAATCTCGGCATAAGTACCAGGATTAAAAAAGCCTTTGATGTCTTGACCAGAACGGTCGAGGCCAGCAGCTTGCGTCAACGAAGCAGCCGATAGCGTGATCAGAGCGAGGGTAAGTTTAGAGATAGGAAAATTTTGAGACACTTAGATATCCTCCATGAATAAAATAACTGGCAAGTAGCTCGAAGACTATACAGACTAGTGACCTGTACTAGTAACGTCAGCCGATGCTATGGAATCCTTTGCCAAACGACTTAACTGTCGAAAGTAACGATGGTTTACGCAACATCACTTTCGTTGTTATCAGACATTACCGCTATGTAAGACAACGTAACTGATTTCAGTATCATAATTAAACTTCTATACTATAGCAATACTCTTTTAGAAATTTTACATAGATAGATTTATGTTAATAGAATATTCACCACTGTTTCATTGAGCCAATAATGTGGCATTTTTTACCTCACAAACGCTTTCTTATCGTCTATATGCCACCTTATATGATGTACTATATCTCATTGATTATAATAGATATATTTTATAAATTTTTTTTTGTAAAAAAAGTCAGCGGTTTTAGGCCGTCATTTTTATAAAGAATAGCACAATAAATTGTTAAAACAATCGTTCACTGACTTATAAGTATTAATTAGCTATTTGACATTTTGATTAAGCAGAAATCTCATCTATGGTCGACTCTAAGTAAAAGAATTATATGTTTATTCACCAGTAAGGCTGACCATATTATTTGTTTTTGCCAAAAAAAAGCGACCCGTAATGGATCGCTTTTTTAGCATTTATCTCAGTTTAAAACTCAACTGATTTAGTGCTTATTTTGCTTGATAAGACAGCTTCACACCCAGCGCAAAACCGTCGTTGTCTTCAAACTTGCTAACAACTTGCTTTGATGGAATTTGACCATCAGCATCGCCGAACCGTAGATATTTACCACCTGCAGACACCGCCCAGTTTTCTGTGATGTCGTATTTACCACCTAGACCGACACTATAATAGCCTTCGATAGGGCCTAGTGAAGTGACAGGGTTGCCAGCGCCACTGTCCCAACCAACGGTACCACTAACGGCAAACTTTGGTGCTAGACGTTTGGCAAGACCTAACTCTACCTGCCATTGGTCTTTATCATAGCTTACTAATGCCAAGCCTTTATCATCTTGCGTAGCAACTTTACTCACATCGTTGTATAACGACGGTACGATAGCAAAGTCGCTCCACGGTACCCAGCGCACTTTAGCAGTGGCTAATGTGGTTGGATTGATACCCGTTTGGAAATCAAAGTTAACTGACTCTGGTGTGTTAATTTCGATATCAGCATGTCTAGTCGTTGATAATGGAACGCCGATAGTGGCACCAGCAGCGGTGGCCAAAGGGAAAGATTCGAACGCTTTTGCGCTATGCTTGATCTCAGAGCGATATGTCAACGCCGCTTTTAGCGCAATCTCAGGCTTGCTATATGCCATACCAGCAATCCAACCATAGTCTTGGTCATTGCTAATATGCGTGGTATAGCCTTTTGCTGAGCTGTATGCATCGCCACGCAGCATCACGTCCGCTCTTACACGCTGAGCAACGGGACCACCATATGCTTGGAACTCTTTGTTTTGACCAAACTTCATTCCAAGAATACCCGTGATACTTTCGGTACGTACTTCAACTTGTGTCTCTTCGCCTGCAACTGCTGCTAGACCTTTAGCGGCTTCTAGACCGATTAGCTGAGCCTGTGCCTCTTTTAATTGCTCAGCTGTCAAACCGCCTGGGTTACCTGGCGCGAGCGCGCCTTGCAACTGCGGTATCAACACATCATCAACATAAGCTTCGGTAACATTAGGGTTGCCTGTAAAATCTTGGATGATAGCATCGGCATCAGTATTGGTAATGAAGTCATTTTTACCAATATAGTCGGCTGCGGCGCCAAATGGCTCATCATATAAGACACCGATACTAAAGGTGTCATTGATATCTGTTTTTACGCCGTAACGGAAAAAGTCGTAATCTTCTGCGATGTCGTCAATTTTGTTGCCTGATGAATCTTCACCCGTTACATCAGCATCGATATAAGTATAAACAGATTCGGCATAAGTGCCATCTTGTAGAAATGCGGTGATGTCTTGACCTGAACGATCAAGACCAGCAGCACTAGCAACGCTAGCGACAGATAGAGTAGCAACAGCTACTGTGAGAGTTTTTAAATGAAAAGTTGCGCGCATTATATATCTCCAAACATCCGCATTGTTTCACTACTTAACCCGACTTTTATGGGTAAGCAGCATCCGAGGGTGAAGATAGTAAAGATTTTGGCACACGAAAACAACTGTAAAAACACATTATTTCTTGTTTATGACTGAACAGTATCTTCATCTATTGACTTCCTCCCCTCCCTAAACGGAGGGGATTCCTACTAAAGACGGCCAAGCCCGACCGCGAGAATGTTTTTTGCTCCATTAACATCTCTGTTATGGGTCGTTTTACAAGAACGACAAAACCATACTCTTATACCAAGACCTTCTCTACCTTTCGGACTGTCTTGGCGGGAGCCGCAATTTGATCAGGTTTGGGTGCTGTACGCTTCATTGACTTCGATATAGTGGCAACCTGCGTTCGCGCATTTATAATCCAGTTGCCGCTTAATCTCAAACCAACCTGCGTCATAGACGGATTTGGCCAGTTTGGATGAAGTGAATGAGTTTGATTTAATCTTTCCAACAACGATTAGGCTGTTGGCCTTAACAAGCTTTGATGTGAATTTATGGATCAGATCTTGACGGGTGTTTTTAATCTTGGCGTGAATGGCTTTGACCCGCTTTTTGTTTTTAGCACGTTGGGCGGTGGCCAGTTTTTCTGCGTATTGATGGGTGACTTTGGTTTGTAGCTGATCACCATCGCTACTGACTGCTGAATCCTTGCAGCCTAGTTCAATACCAACTTGGCCCGTGCCACACTTAATCTTTGGAAATTCTTTGACGGTGATACAGGCATACCATCTGCCTCGTGCATCTTGTACCAGCTCACAGGTGTTGATGCTATACAGGGCTAGGTTATAGCTGTCCCATAGATCTATAGTAAGTTTTTTGCCTTTAGCAAGGCTTAGCTGAATGGTGGATTTAAGGCTTTTCTTGCCTGACTGGCGGGTTGCTAGGTGTTTAATCGCGGTCTTTTTAAAAGGAATCCAGCCCAAACTTCTTCTCTTGGCCTTTGGGTTGTTGGTGCGCCAGTTGAGTTTGGCTTTTTTAAACTGTTTACGGGATTTAGCGTAAACCTCACTAATCGCTTGCAAGGTTTGGCTGTGCAAGTTTAAATACTCGCCACTGCCTTTGGTATAAGCGGCCAAGTCATAGGCTGAAAAGAATTGACCTATACACTTAAGATGTTTAAAACTTAGATCATTAACGTAATTCCAGACAAAGTTAACCGCCCCAGCCAAGATATTTAGCTGAGTGGCATGTTTGTCTTTGATGCGTAGCTTGAGCGTTTTCATGGGATAATTATGATCTCAATGCAGTTGGGTATCAAGGGGTTCACAATATTGTACGACAACGACTGACGCCTGATATCTACGACCTAGAAGGATGTAGATATCAGGCGCTGGTTGATAAAACAATCAAACAAAAAATATCCAGTCCTGCATCAGATATTGGTTTAGAAATCAGTAATGTGGCGGTCTATCTGCCATCACATCAAATGGTGCAATACCCACTTCAGTAGCTTGACTGTCTATTTGCTTATAAATGAGCTGTAACTGACGCTGCAATGTATGAATATCCTTATCTTGTCGCGTAATGACGTCATTTAACCTTTCGACAGTGACCTCAAGATGCGCTAGGCTCGTTTGTAAATCGATTACTTGGGCTTGCAAGTCATCTTGCATACCAAACCCGTCCTCTTTATCTTTGAATTGATTCATGTTGTTCTCTAAATAATGGTAAGTAGAAGGTCAAATAGACTCGGCAGCAGCATATTTGCAGCAGCGTCAATAGTAGCCAGTCACCTTTGATAACAGGCATTAAATCGCCGCCACTATGCAAAGTAATAAATAGTGTTGATAAAACCACTTACGCGCACTACAGTGATGCGGTGGCATGTTATACTGCTGGCAATTTTGCAACAACCCCTACTTCACTATTATATAAGCTTAAGATACTCTATGGCACTGATACATCTAAAAGACATTCACTTAGCCTTTGGCGTCGCCCCCATTCTCGATGGTATTGATTTTTCGATCAATGCAGGCGAGCGTGTGTGCTTAATCGGCCGCAATGGCGAAGGTAAATCTACTTTATTTAAACTGATCAATGGCTCGCTGCAGCCAGATAGTGGTGAGATCATCACCAATAGTAGCATGCGCGTTGCGATGCTCGAGCAAGACGTTCCCGAGTCGAGCGGACGCATACTTGATATCGTCATGGGCGGTAGCCGCCGCACAGCTGAGCTGCTGATCAATTATAATAAGCAAGTGGAGATGTGCGCCAATGGCGACATGGACGCTTGCGAGCACATGGCGACCTTGCAGCATGATATCGACGCCGTCCATGGCTGGGACTTAGAGCGCGATGCCACCCGTCTAATCACCACCATGGGGCTTGACCCAGAGGACGACCTCTCCTCGCTATCTGGAGGCCGTAAGCGCCGCGTTTTACTCGCGCGTGCGCTGGTCACCAAACCTGATGTACTCTTACTTGATGAGCCGACCAACCATCTAGACGTTGATAGTATTGAGTGGTTAGAGCGCTTCTTGCTTGATTGGCAAGGACTGACTTTGTTATTTGTCACGCACGATAGAGCATTCGTTGATAAGCTTGCGACTCGTATTGTAGAGCTTGACCGTGGCCAATTGACCAGCTATGACGTCACCCAAGGCGCCAAAGGCTACGCTCGTTATCAAGAGCTAAAAGAGCAGCAGCTACTTGCTGAGGAAAAAAACAATGCCAATTTTGATAAAAAACTGGCGCAAGAAGAAGTGTGGATTCGTCAAGGCATCAAAGCCCGTCGTACCCGTAACGAAGGCCGCGTACGCGAGCTAAAAGCCCTGCGCGAAGAGCGAAAAAACCGCCGCGAGCAAGTCGGCAACGTCAATATCACCATGGGTGAAGGCGAAAAAAGCGGCAAGCTGGTCTGTAAAGTCAAAAACCTGCACCTTGAATATGAGGGTAATGTACTGGTTGACAACTTTACGACCACTATTATGCGCGGCGACAAAATCGGTATTGTCGGCCCTAACGGCGCAGGCAAAACCACATTAATCAAAGCCCTACTCGATATGTCGGATGACGAGGTTACCAAGACCGGCAGCGTCACGCTTGGCACCAATTTGCAAATTGCCTTTTTTGATCAGCTTCGCGATCAGCTCGACCTTGAGGCAAGCGTCGCGCAAAACGTCTCAGAGGGCTCGGATTTTGTCGAAGTGGGCGGCCGAAAAACCCATATCATGAGCTATTTGCAAGACTTCTTATTTGCGCCGGAGCGCGCGCGTACACCTGTCAAAGCCTTATCGGGTGGTGAGCGCAACCGCGTATTACTTGCCAAGCAATTATTAAAACCTGCCAACATATTAGTACTTGATGAGCCGACCAACGATTTGGATATGGCCACCCTTGAGCTATTAGAAGAGTCGGTCAGCAGCTTTAACGGTACCATCTTGCTGATCAGTCATGACCGCTCATTTATGGACAATGTGGTCACCTCCACTTGGGTATTTGACACGGATGAAAATGGCAATGGCATCGTCAAAGAGTATGTCGGCGGTTATCAAGAGTACTTGATACAAAAAAACCGTGAGGAAGCCGCGCGCGCCGCAAAAGCACCCGTTAGCAATACTAAAGCGTCAAAATCAGCCAATAAAGCTGACGCTGGAAAGCCAAATAAAGCCGCCAAAAAGCTCAACTTCAATGAGCAGCGCGAGCTAGATAGCTTACCCAAAGAAATCGCGGCGCTAGAAGCCGAACAAAAAACGCTAGAAGACAAGCTGGCTGATGGCTCATGGTTTACCACCGACTTTGATGCCGCGACGGCCGCCAGTGAGCGCTTATTGGCCATCGAAGAGGAGATGATGAGCAAGCTTGAACGCTGGAGTGAGCTTGAAGGCTAATCGCCTAAAGACGCGTTTAGGATAATAAAAGATCACCGCTTTTGTCGCTAAAGTGGTGATTGTTGATTGACGATGAGAGACATAACGCTTAAGTACTGAAAGTTAGTGAACATTGCCTGAATTTCAAGTATCATTCGCTATTGCTGAATATCCTTATTGATTATAAGGTCATCACGTGACCATCGTCTGCAAAACCGTTGAAGCGCCTTTGCGCCCTTTATCGAAACAAAACGGATGTTAGACGTTGATAATCCAGCTTTTTTGTATGGGTTACCCTGTTCAACCTTATACTGTGTTCTCTCAAGGTTGCTTTATTTTTAACGCAATAATTTATTTTATCACCGAAATAGCTTAGAATAGCAACAATTAGCAAAATTAGGCACAGCTAAAGTGGCTTGATATTGTATATTTTCTAAGCCACAAACCCAGTGTGGGATAATCCCATTTCATTCACCTGGAGGAAGTATTAATGAGCCAAGCCGAAGGCGTTAACGTACAACGCCGTAGAGTTCTTATTGCCTCAACTGCCGCAATTGGTGCAGCTGGGGTAGCTGCTGTGGCAACACCTTTTGTCCGCTCTTGGTACCCAAGCGCCAAAGCTGAGGCTGCAGGGGCTGCAGTCACCCAAGACATCAGCTCTATTGAAGCGGGACAGATGATTGTCGTCAAATATCGCGGTAAACCGATCTTTGTGGTAAAACGTACCGAAGACATGTTGAGCACGCTTGAGTCAGTTAAGCCATTACTATCTGACCCTAATTCAGAAGCATCGCTACAACCAGAGTATTGCCAAAACCCAGAGCGTTCTTTGACACCAGAAGTCTTGGTGGTCGAAGGCGTGTGTACGCATTTAGGCTGTGCACCGAACTACCGTCCTGATGTGGGCGCAACTGATTTGGGTGGTAACGACTGGTACGGCGGCTTTTTTTGCCCCTGTCACGGATCAAAATATGACTTAGCAGGCCGTGTCTATAGTGGCGTTCCTGCACCGCTGAATTTACCTGTTCCAGAATATAGCATGCAAGGTACCATCTTGACGGTTGGGGAGGCTTAATATGAGTATGGGTAAAAAGTTAATGCATTGGGTGGACGCGCGTTTCCCAGCGACTGAAACCTATGAATACCACATGTCAAAGTACTATGCACCAAAGAACTTTAACTTTTGGTACTTCTTTGGCGTATTGTCAATGGTCGTATTGGTCAACCAGTTGGTGACCGGTATTTGGCTGACGATGATGTACAACCCTAGTGCCGAGGGCGCATTTGCGTCTGTAGAATACATCATGCGTGATGTCAAAGGCGGTTGGCTCATCCGTTATATGCACTCGACTGGCGCCTCAGCGTTCTTTGTCGTGGTGTATTTGCATATGTTTAGAGCACTGCTCTACGGCTCATATCAAAAACCTCGTGAGCTTATTTGGCTCATCGGTATGGGCATCTATTTGGCTCTTATGGCCGAAGGTTTCTTTGGATACCTACTCCCTTGGGGCAACATGTCATTTTGGGGTGCTCAGGTTATCTTAAACCTTCCTGCGGCGCTGCCGGTAATTGGTGACGGTCTTGCTGAGTGGGTACGTGGTGACTATATCATCTCAGGTATCACCCTAAACCGCTTCTTTGCGCTACACGTTGTCGCTATTCCATTGGTCCTTGTGGGCTTGGTCTTCATGCACATTGTCGCATTGCACCATGTAGGCTCTAACAACCCTGATGGTATCGATATTAAGAAGCTAAAAGACAAAAATGGCGTACCATTAGACGGTATCGAATTCCATCCATACTACACTGTGCATGATATGGTGGGTATCGTAGTATTCTTTATCTGTTTCTTTGCGGTGGTGTTCTTCTTCCCTGAAGGCGGCGGTTATTTCCTTGAGCCACCTAACTTTGAAGTGGCGAACTCTCTAAAAACACCAGAGCATATCGCGCCAGTATGGTACTACACACCGTTCTATGCCATCTTGCGTGCGGTTCCAAGTAAGCTGGGCGGGGTCATCGCCATGGGTGCGGCCATCGCTGTACTATTCTTGATACCGTGGCTCGACAGATCACCTGTACGCTCAATACGCTACAAAGGTATCTTGTCTAAGATTGCACTAACTGTCTTTGCTATTAGCTTTATCGTACTTGGCTATTTGGGTGCAACACCTGCAACGCCAACTGCGACTATTATGGCTCGTGTATTCACGATTCTATATTTCTTGTTCTTCTTGTTGATGCCGTTTTACACTGCAATCGAGAAGTGTAAACAGCCACCAGAACGCGTTACCGGAGGTCACTAATGAGCACGCTAATCAAATCCCTAGCTGGTCTAGGCTTAGGCGCGGCATTGAGTTTGACTGCTGGTAGTGCGCTGGCAGCTGGCGGTCACGGCTGTGGTACTTTTACCAATGCCGACGGCGTGGTAGAACATTTGGCTTGTAGTGAAGCCCCCATTGACTTTACCAATAAAGGCTCGCTACAAAACGGTGCAAAAATCTTTATGAACTACTGTGCTGGTTGTCATTCTGCACAGTACGTTCGTCATTCGCGCATCGCCAAAGACTTGGATATTCCACCTGAGCTGGTCGAAAAATACCTAATGGTCACCACCGATCAAATCGGTGATCATATCACAGCGGAGATTGACCCTGAGGTTCAAGCCGCGTGGTTTGGTGCGGCGCCACCAGACCTGTCGCTTGAAACCAGACTACGCGGTGATGACTGGGTTTATACTTATCTATTGTCATTTTATGAAGATCCAAGCCGTCCTTGGGGCTCAAACAACTTAGTGCTGGCAAACGCAGCAATGCCGCACGTATTGCATAACATGCAAGAAGAGCTTAGTGCTGAAGAGTTTGAATCTGAAGTTGGTGACTTGGTCAACTTTATGGCATGGATGGCAGAACCTGCCCGTCATGACCGTCAAGTGATTGGCTTCTTTGTGATTTTATTCTTGTTAGTATTACTGATCCCAGTTTACTTACTCAATAAAGAATTCTGGAAAGACGTAAAGTAACAGCATCATAAACATAGCCTATCGCTATAAAAAATTGGTCATAATAGACACAAAAAGGCACTACTTGGGTAGTGCCTTTTTTCATTTTGCCGCACCGTATTTTGTACGTGTTACTATATAGTTTGATCCAAGTAAATCAGATACATGGCTATCAAGTCGCTCAATGAAACGTTTTTATATCGAATCGAGGATAGCGTAGATAATAGAGACTGATAAGATAATAAAGACTGACAATAGAACAAACACCTCTCCATACGGCATCCACCCATCGTGTTTACGTACGCTGGCTTGATAATCGGCTCTACTTTGTTTACGATGACACCCTTTACTATGAACATTAGGCTTTCATGATTGATGCAAACGACATTCCAAGTAGTCAGCTAATCTTATATGCTGATGACGGCTACGACAGTCATGTGGTGCGCCTATTACTTGAAGAAAAAAAGCTCGATTATTATTTGTCACGTTTGCACTCTGAGCGTCCCGAAGACTTAACTGAGCTAAACCCTTATCATACCCTGCCTGTGTTGCAGCAGCGTGATATTGCCCTTTATGAAATCAACGTGATTTTTGAATACTTAGAAGAGCGCTACCATACCAATAAGCTGCTCCCTGAAGCCCCGCAAGAGCGCGCACAGTTTCGCCAATTGGCATGGCGCATCCAGCATGATTGGCTGGTGCTCGGCAAGCAGCTACTGACACATCCTGATAGTTTTAATAAAGCGAAAGCTGTCATTGCCAAAAAACAGCTCAGTGATTCTTTAATCACGCTTGCGCCTTTGTTTGCGCATAAGCCTTATTTTATGGCAGATGACTTTGGCTGGTGTGACGTGTTGTTAGCGCCTTTACTGTGGCGACTAGAAGACATGGGCATAGCGCTACCGCGTGCGATCAGTCGGCCTTTATTGGACTATCAGCAGCGTATCTTTGAGCGCGAGAGCTTCCAAAGAAGTGTGCGCTAATTAGACAACGCTCGATGTCTGTCTTAGAATAAAAAGTGTAAAAAGAATAAAAACCAAACAGACAGTGACAACGCAAAAATCAGTCCCGCCATACTTGTCTGTTGCAAACAATGTATTATTTAAAATAGTAGACTGTTGTCAAAGATGACCGTTTATCTCTTAACCCATATTTAGTATAGGAAATCATTAGATGAGCGATACCACTTCTCTCACCCCAACTCGTCCATATATGGTACGCGCCCTTTATCAATGGATAGAGGACAATGCGCTGACGCCCTATCTGATGGTCGATGCGACGGCCAAAAACGTCCAGGTACCAACCGAACATGTACAAGATGGCCGTATTGTGCTCAATATTGCCAGCCGTGCGACAGGCAATATGCGCATGGACAATGACTATATCCAATTCAGCGCTCGTTTTGGTGGCGTCTCACAAGAGATTTGGGTGCCATTGACGGCGGTGATGGGTATCTATGCCAAAGAAAACTCGCAAGGCATGTTTTTTGATCCAAACGAGTATGACAATTATGTGCCAGAAGAGCAGCACACGACGCCCAAGGCGGACAAGCCTAAACCCAAACGCGATAACAAAGCGGGTCTAAAAGTCTTAAAGTAACAAAAACCTCTAACACCTTAGTTTTTAGCCCACAAAAAAGCCAGTCGTATGAACCATGACTGGCTTTTTGCTTATTTAACACTCTATAACGTTACTCTATAAGGCTAAAGACCTAAGCTAGCGCCAAACAGCAATAATTGAGCGGCTGCCGACTACGTTCTTGGCAGCGTGACACCGCGTTGACCTTGGTACTTGCCGCCACGGTCTTTATAGCTGGTTTCACAAACATCATCGCTATCACTTTGGAAAAACAGCATCTGTGCAACCCCTTCACCTGCATAAATGCGCGCAGGTAGATTGGTGGTATTACTAAACTCAAGCGTCACATGCCCTTCCCACTCTGGCTCAAGTGGTGTGACGTTGACGATGATGCCGCAGCGTGCATAAGTAGATTTACCAAGACAAATAGTCAGGACATCGCGTGGTATACGAAAGTACTCAACAGTACGCGCCAGCGCAAATGAGTTGGGTGGAATGATGCACTCATCACCAACGATATCGATAAAGCTTTTATCATCGAAGTTTTTGGGATCGACCACCACAGAGTGTACATTGGTAAAAACTTTAAACTCAGGGGCACAGCGCACATCGTATCCGTAGCTTGATGTGCCGTAGCTGACCAAACGCTCGCCTGCATCGTTGAAACGTACTTGACCCGCCTCAAATGGCTCAATCATGCCATGTTCTTCAGCCATTTTGCGAATCCAGCGGTCAGATTTGATAGACATTTTTGTTCCTTAGCAAATAATAATATAGGGGTTGGGCGCTGACGATAACGCATCAATGCTCCAGAGGCTGTCATGATTGCCACCTTCTAAGAGACACGCTTCGTATATTGGTAGCGGTGATTATACGGAATTGAGCGCTGAATTTATAGAGCTGTCACTATTTATCATGCAAACCATTTAATAGCCAAACCCTTAACACCCAAACTACTTGACAACCAAACTTTTAACACCCGAGTCAACCGAGTAACTTTATAAAAAGCAGGCAAGACCTCTAGGCTACCATTTGGCAAAATGGTCTTCTGCCAATCCCATGACATGATCGAGCCTGATGACGGTATCGCCCAGCCGTATCTCCCCACTATACCAGCCAAGCCATTGCTCAAAAATACTGGCCAGCACGCCAAAGTTATCGGTTTTTTGATAGGCAGTTATGGGCGTAAAGGTCAAATCAATATCGACATTGCTCCAGCCAAGGTTTTGATGATAAACACGCCAAGTACTTGGCACAGTTGCCTGCAAGGCCTGACGTACAAACATCACAGGCGGTAGATAATGTATCTGCCCATCTAGCCAGCAGGCATTTTCGCTCATACCTGTTTCATTGACACCCATCGATAAGTTCAATAAAAAATGGCGACCATCGGGCAAATAGTGATTGATACATGTCCAAAACCAATTGGTCTCGCGACGCATATAGCCCAGCGTCCAATCTAGATTGGCAATTGCAGACGCATCAAAGTCTATTTGCTTGGTTTGGCTGCCAGCCGTAACCGCAGCGATATTAAACATTGATGCTTCTTTGATGCACATGTGTCCCACGACTGCTGTCAGTGGCTCTTTTTGTGTGTATGTCCAGCCGCGCCTGCCCGTTGGGGTGCAGATCGCAAGTGGCTGCGCTTGCCGCTGTAGCATCGCATCAAGCGTAATGTGTTTACTATCCAATGCTACTACGATTTGTGAAGGCGTAAAATCCAATGTTACGGTCAGCTTATTATGGGTAAATGCCATTCGCCCTTGATAGCAATCACCTATTAGCTGCGTCTGCCGCGTCAAAGGCTGCAAAGCTTCACAAATCTCTCGCTCATCAGTCTCATCGTTATAAAGATAAACAAAGGCACTGGTGGCAAGTTTGATGGTCGCCAGTGCCAAACAGATGCGATAAGGCGGCTGGATAATTTGGATAAAGCAAAATTGATTGGCTTTGAGATCTTTTCGCCAGTTTGGCAGCGTCTTTTGCGAGATCAGATGACTGTGGTAGTCAAGATAATTGATGCTTTTGACTTGCGTAAACACCCCAAAAGTGGGCTGTCCCTCTTGGATAAGCTGTTCAATAACTGGTCTTGCACCCACAGGTGAGTGCGGCTGATTTTGTGCGTTAGGGCTGGGGTTTTGGTTCATAAGTGAGGTATCCTACCAAAATTTTATCGTGAGACTACCTGTCCTTGGTAGCCAACGGTGGTGCTTACGACGCTTCTTTTTGCTTGTCTTGCAGACACCCAAATGGCTTCTCTTATCACCTTAATCTCTATATCGGTCAAACCATCTGTCAGCTTTTGTGTCACATCAGTAGCGGCTATCGCGCTCATCCATAGAAAGTGCCGAGGAAACTTTTTTAATAACTCAGCCAACACTGCTGAAAACTTATTAAAATCAGCGATCACCATGCGGCGATTGCTAAATTCGGCGTTGATTTGATACCGTTTGCTACTACCGTCTTTGTAATAGCAAACAGCAATTATTTGATTGTTTGAAAGCTCGATCATATATATCGGCGGGCGCAACAGTTTCAATAACACATACTGCTTGGGAATATCGTCTAAATGACGCCGATAAATCGATATACTCACCATACTTCCTTGCTGTAAACCACGTTCTTTATGGAAAAATACGCTTAGGCTATTTTACTATTATTCGAGTAGCGCGCGAAACTTATCAAAAAATTCGCTTATCATCGACTGGTTTGGCAAATTTTGCAATGTTGGCTTCGATGTTTTTGGCAATGCTCAAATAATAAGAGGCAAACTCATCGTCAGCCAAGACGCTTGGCACCCCTTTGTCCACTTGGGCGCGGATACCACTGGCAAGTGGCAACTGGCCTAGTAGCGGCACCTGATATTGCTCTGCGATAAACTCGCCGCCACCGCTGCCAAAGATGGCCTCGGTATGGTTGCAGTTACTACAGGTATGCAGCGCCATGTTTTCCACCACACCCAGTACGGGGATATTGGTTTTGTTAAACATCTCAACGCCCTTTTGCGCATCCATCAAGGCCACATGCTGCGGTGTTGTCACAATCACCGCCCCTGTGACAGGAATACGCTGCGCCAATGTCAGCTGAATATCACCTGTACCAGGTGGCATATCAATCACCAAATAGTCCAATTGTGGCCAGTTGGTTTGATTGTATAGCTGCATCAGGGCGCCCGTGGCCTTGGGGCCGCGCCACGCGACAGGAGTGTTGTCACTATCGAGCAAGCTACCTATCGATAGCATGGCCATGCTGTGCGCCTCGACAGGCACAAACTGCTCGTTTTCTAGCTCAGGCTTGATATCCGCCACACCCAGCATCGTTGGCATACTAGGGCCATAGATATCGGCATCTAGCACGCCCACACGGTTGCCAAGCTTTTGTAATGCCAAAGCAATATTGACTGTCGTCGTTGATTTGCCGACGCCGCCTTTGCCTGAGGCCACCACAATGATATGACGAATACGTGGGTGCGCTGCCAGCGATGCTTGCGTCGGCGCAGCCTTAGTAATTGGTGGCTCGCTGCTTGTCGGTTGTTGGTCTGCTTGGGTAGCAGCTTTGGCGTGAGTGGCCATGGCATCTGTCGTCTTTGGCATCGATTTGGGCGGCGCTTTGGGCAAGCTTGCACCAGCACCTTTAACATCGGCTGGTAGGCGCACATTCATATGAATGGTTCTGATACCATGCGGATGCAGAAGTTGACCCAGCTCCTGTTGTATCTGTTCAGGGTTACTGTCTTTGGGTAAGCGCAAATCTAAGGTGAGCACTTGCCCGTCGCGCTCAAGCCCCGTCACCATCGTGGCAATGCTAACGGTGCCGACTTCATAGCCGAGCAAGACTTTATCAACTGCGCTATCACGCTCGGCACGCTGCTGCGGTGTTTCGGCTTTGGATTTTTTTTTCATAAAATTAAACATGGCTATTATGACTACCTATTTTGCAAGTGGGCCGGTAGGACAACTCGAGCAATACCGTTGTCGCGCTGGTCAATAATACATCATCAGCTTTTTTGTCTACCCTTATTATCCGACAGTGTAGCTCAATTGACGCTATAAAAAAACCACAATGCCAGTGGGTCTGACATTGTGGTTTTTTCTATTATAATAGGCGCAATATTTGTCTATTAATTCATAAACCAGCCATGACTGGCAACGATAGATTGTCCTGTAAACACATTACTGGGAAACGCCGCTAAGAATAGTGCCAGCTGGGCAATATCATCGACTGTGGTAAACGCTTTATCGACGGTATTGACCAGCATAATGTCATTCACCACTGACTCTTCACTGATGCCTTTTTCGGTGGCTTGTTCGGGGATTTGTTTTTCGACCAGTGGGGTTTTGACAAACCCTTGGCATAGGTTTCGGCGATATCGCGTCCAATACCACTTGCGGCGCCTGTGATTAAGGCCACTTTGCCTGTCAAATCTTGTTGTAATTGGGTCGCCATATGCGATCATCCTTTATCAGTTGGCTGTGTTCAGTCTTTGTTGGCCACCGTTATTGCACAATGCGCACTGGGGTTTTTTCTTGTAGCTCCTCAAAGCTGACACCCTCTGCCAATTCCACCAGCTTTAGGCCATCATGGGTGACGTCTAATACCGCAAGCTCGGTGATGATACGGTCGACCACGCCTTTGCCTGTCAAGGGTAGCGCGCATTCTGCAAGGATTTTTGGCTCGCCGTGTTTGTTGACTTGCTCCATCAGCACAATCACCCGCTGCACGCCGGCCACCAAATCCATCGCCCCGCCCATGCCTTTGACCATTTTTTTGGGGATCATCCAGTTGGCCAAATCCCCTTTTTCTGACACTTCCATCGCGCCGAGTATCGCCAGATTGACATGACCACCTCGAATCATCGCAAACGACTCTGAGCTACTAAAATAACTGGCGCCCGGCTCTGCGGTCACCGTTTGCTTGCCCGCATTAATCAAATCGGCATCGACATTCTCCGCTGTTGGAAACTCGCCAATACCTAATAGGCCGTTTTCAGACTGCAGCCAGACATCCACCCCTTCAGGAATGTAGTTGGCCACGAGGGTCGGTAGTCCAATGCCCAAGTTTACATAATAGCCGTCTTGCAACTCTTGTGCGGCACGCTGTGCCATCTGCTCTCTTGTCCATGCCATGGTGATTTCCTTATTTTTATAACCACTCCAAGAAATATGATTAGCGGCATCAAACTCGCTTAGTCTACAAAATGTAGCACTTAGGGTTATCTTACTTGCTGCTCAATTTTTAGAAGTAGTATTACAATATTCTATTATTAACGTCATTTTTAAAAGGTTTGGGTAAAACCACTAACTAAGCACTCTTGGCGGCTTTAGTGGTGGTTTTTTCGATACGTTTTTCAGGGTTATCATTTAAGACGATACGCTGCACAAAGATACCGGGCAGGTGTACGTCATCAGGGTCAAGAGTGCCGGTCTCGACGATTTCTTCGACCTCAACAATGGTCACTTTGCCCGCCATCGCACAATCCGGGTTGAAGTTACGAGCGGTTTTATTAAAGATTAAATTGCCCGCCTTATCAGCCTTTTGCGCTTTAATCAATGCCACATCGGCGCGCAGTGAATGCTCTAACACATAAGTACGACCGTCAAACTCACGGGTTTCTTTGCCTTCAGCGACCAGCGTACCAACGCCTGTGGCGGTATAAAATGCAGGAATGCCTGCACCGCCTGAGCGCAGTTTTTCGGCCAAGGTGCCTTGCGGCGTCAGCTCAACTTCAAGCTCACCTGCCAAATACTGACGCTCAAACTCTTTGTTTTCGCCGACGTAAGATGAAATCATTTTTTTAATTTGACGGGTTTGTAGTAGTAATCCTAAACCGAAGTCATCGACACCGGCGTTGTTACTGATACAGGTCAAATCCTTAACTCCGCTATCACGCAATGCTTCGATTAACGCTTCAGGAATACCGCACAGACCAAACCCGCCAATAGCAAGCGTCTGCCCATCACTGACGATGCCTTTTAGCGCCTCTTCGGCACTACTATATACTTTTGATCGACTCATACTTATCTCCTTGCAAGTCTGTTTTTGTTATTAACGTCCATTATCTATCATGATTTATTTATTGTGCCAATCAATAGCGTATTGACTGTTTTAAATTTAAATCGATACACTTTATATCGATATATCATATATCAAATACTTATGCTAACTTAACATATAATTCTCGTAGCGAGAAGATAATAACACTAAGAACGAATGAGACAGTACAGTAGCGAGGTATGAAGCAAGTCAATATCATATTATTCTAGATTGATATTTGATAAAAAATCAAAAATTACATATTTTGATTAATTTTATTGACCTATGTACCCAAGCGCTTGATTCCAGCAGCGATTGCGCTTGGCTCCTTTACCTTTACCATGACAGCACTACCAGGCACGCCAGCCATTCAAAACGCCATCCCAATCCCATACTACAATACCAATGTTTTTGCCGCACCGATACTGGGTATCATCGGCGGTACCATTATGTTAGCGCACCTCACTCTACAACCGTTTTATTTTCGATTGATGATAACCACGAATACCACCCACTTAGCCTGCGCTCGGTGGATTTTTTATGTCAAAGCGATGCTGGTTTTTTATAAAGATTCAGCCATCACTTAGCGTTAATTACTAAGGAATATCACAAATTTGGCCGAATTACGGTATCATAGGCACACTTTTTAGACTTTTGCTTATTTGAGAAGTTTTTAGCCTTGATAACGTCATCATCATACCTCTATAAACAGCGTGTGACGTTTGATAACCAACCCATTTATACAAAAATATAGGTGATAAAAGTGCGTGAGATTTTAGTAACCAGTGCGCTGCCCTACGCCAATGGCTACATCCATTTGGGGCACCTTGTAGAATACATTCAGACAGACATCTGGGTACGTGCCATGAAGGCGCAAGGCCATCAGGTCACTTATGTCTGTGCCGATGACGCGCACGGTACAGCCATCATGCTCAAAGCAGAAGCCAATGGCGTCACGCCAGAAGAGCAAATCGCCTCGGTCAAAGCCTCACACGAAGCAGACTTTGCAAAGTTTTTGATTGAATTTGACAACTACCACAGCACCCACTCAGAAGAAAACAAGCATTTTTCAGAGCTGATTTATCGTCGTCTAAATAACGCCGGCCACATCAGCACAAAGGATGTCGAGCAATTGTTTGACCCCGAAAAACAATTGTTTTTGGCCGATCGATTTGTCAAGGGAGAGTGCCCAGAATGCGCTAGCCCAGACCAATATGGTGATAACTGTGAAGTCTGCGGCACTACCTATGATGCCACCGAGCTAAAAAACCCCTATTCGACGTTGTCGGATGCCACGCCGGTACTCAAAACCTCAAAGCATTATTTCTTTGATTTGCCAGAATTTGAGCAGTTTTTAAAAGACTGGACCCGCAGTGATGAGCGCTTGCAAGTTTCGGTCGCCAATAAGCTGCAAGAATGGTTTGAAGCGGGTCTCACCAGTTGGGATATCTCTCGCGATGCGCCGTATTTTGGTTTTCAGATACCCGATACCCCAAGCGATGAGCCAGACAAATACTTTTATGTATGGCTCGATGCGCCAGTGGGCTACATGGCCAGCTTTAAAAACCTATGCGACAAACGCGAAGGCAGCGATCAGGCGCTCGATTTTGACCGCTATTGGGCACAGGAAAATGAGCATAAAACCGAGGTGTATCACTTCATCGGTAAAGACATCGTGTATTTCCATGCACTGTTTTGGCCTGCCATGCTAGCCGGTAGTGAATTCCGCACGCCAACGGGCGTTTTTGCTCATGGTTTTTTAATGGTCAATGGCGAAAAAATGAGTAAGTCACGCGGCACCTTTATCAAAGCTGAGACTTATGCCGAGCACTTGCACCCAGAGTATCTGCGTTATTACTTCGCCAGTAAGCTGTCGGATAAGGTCGAGGACATCAACCTTGATTTAGAAGATTTTATGCAAAAGGTCAACTCTGACTTGGTAGGTAAAGTGGTCAATATCGCCAGTCGCAGCGCCGGTTTTATCGTCAAAAAATACGACGGGATGCTCTCAGAGGTCTGCGCTGAGCCTGAGTTGTTAGAAGACATCACCAAAACGGGCGATGAGATTGCTGCTGCTTATGAAAACCGTGAATTCTCACGTGCTATGCGTTTAATTATGCAATGTGCGGACAAGGCCAACGAGTATATCGATGGCAAAAAACCATGGTCACTTGCCAAGCAAGAAGGCACTGAACAAGAGGTGCAAGACGTCTGCTCGGTGGCGATCAACATCTTCCGTCAACTCATGGTTTATCTTGCGCCAGTATTGCCTGAGCTGACCGCCAATGCCAAAACGTTTTTGAATATTGAAGACTTAAGCTTTGCCAGCCGCAATGAGTGGCTACTGGGTCATAAAATCAACAAGTTCAAACCACTGATGCAGCGCATTGAAGAGAAAAACGTACAAGCGATGGTCGACGCATCAAAGGCTTCTTTGGAAGCCACACCGACTGCGGATAATGCTAACGATAAAGACAGCGCTAAAGAGAAAGCAGCTGCCAAAAATACTGATGCAGCGGATGCCGACTATATTGGTATTGAAGACTTTGCTAAGGTTGAGATGAAAGTCGCTAAAGTGCTTGAGTGCAATCACGTAGAAGGCGCGGATAAGCTGCTACAGTTCACGCTAGATGTTGGTGAAGAAAAGCCACGTAACGTGTTTAGCGGCATTCGTAAATTCTATGAGCCTGAGCAACTGACGGGTAAGAAAGTCATTTGCGTGACCAACCTTGCCCCGCGAAAGATGAAATTTGGTATCTCTGAAGGCATGGTACTCTCAACCGGTCATCCAAAGACAGGGCTTACGGTCGTCACCTTGTCAGATGACTGCGTGATTGGCGATACATTAGCGTAAAGTCGGTTTTGAGCGTAATATTCTTTGTAACTTTATGATTTTTTTGTTTCAAAAAAGACGTCCAAGTGACGTCTTTTTTGCGTTTTTGCCGATAAAAGCTGAGAAACCCCATCGTCAATATATCTGGCGAGATGACTCATGACGAACTCGCCTTAATTTTTTATTGCGATAACTTACATTACTGTCATAATATGGACGTAATAATCATGGACTGATTACTTTTATGTTCGCCCGTTATCTCAGCATGTACATAATATTGACTCGGGTAACCTGCACTTCTTTAACCGACGAGCCAGAATAACATGACCTTTGCTACTACTTTACGCTTTAGCCTATACGGTGCCGTCATGAGCGCTGCCCTTGGACTACTGGGCTGCTCAGACGCTACCGACACCGCCGCCGATAGTGCTGGTACTGATGCCGATAAACCTGCCAAGACTTTGGCCATCACCCAGATCGTCGAACATCCATCGCTAGATGAGATGCGCCGCGGTATCATTGATGAGCTGGCTGATAATGGCTACATCGAAGGTCAAAACCTCACAGTAAACTTCCAAAGTGCGCAGGGTAATACTGCCACCGCAGGGCAAATCGCCAAACAGTTTGCCGGCGACAACCCTGATGCCATCGTCGCCATATCGACGCCCTCGGCACAGTCAGTGGTAGCCTCTACCAAAACCGTCCCTGTGATTTATACCGCCATCTCAGACCCTGTGGCTGCAAAACTCATCGACGCCAATGACGTGCCTATCCAGTCAAACATCACTGGCCTATCAAGTGAGCTGCCTATCGAGCCGCAACTGGACAATATCAAAAAAATCGTCCCCGATGCCAAAACCATCGGCTATGTCTATAGCCCAGGTGAAGTCAACTCTGTGGTGGTGCTCGATCAGCTCAAAAAAGCCGCGCCAAATTATGGCTTTACCATCTTAGATGTCACGGCCAATCGCCCAACCGATGTCGCCATGGCAACGCGCAGCCTCTCAGGTCGTGCCGATGTCATTTATACCTCGCTTGACAACAACGTAGTATCCGCCTTTGAAGCCATGGCAGGCGCAGCCAACGAGCTGGATATTCCGGTGATTGCTTCGGACGAGTTTAGCGTACGACGCGGCGCGACCGCCGCACTTGGGGTCAATGATTATGATTTTGGTCGTACCACAGGCAAGATGGTCTATCGCGTGCTAAATGGCGAAGCCGTGAGCGCCATTAAGCCTGAGGTCATGAACACCTTAACCTTGTACGCCAGTCCAAAGCATGCCGCTGAGCAAGGCGTAATCTTGAGTGAGGATTTGCTAAAAAACGCCATCAATATCGACAAAAAGGCACAAACCACTGCGCAGTAGTCATAGGCCGTGTGATGCAGTGATTGTATGACACAGTCAACTGACATTATCCTTTACCCATTTATTAAATAATGTACGGACACATTATTATTTTCAGGAGTGAGAGCTATGTTTTATCAAAACCGTTTTGGTCATTTCAACTTCAGTAAGGCGCTGTTATTAGGCGGCGTTTGTACTGCAATCTTAACTGGCTGTAATCAGACAGCCCAAAACACCGATAGTGCTGACGGTACGACAGACAGTACCGCCACGCAAATGAAAACGGTCGCCATTACCGCCATTGTCGAGCATCCTGCCTTAGATGACGTACGTAAAGGCGTGATCGACGAGCTCGATGAAGCAGGTTTTAAAGACGGTGAAAACCTAACGGTTAACTTTCAAAGCGCACAAGGCAATACGGCAACAGCCGGACAGATCGCCAAGCAGTTTGTCGCGGATGAGCCAGACGCTATTGTCGCGATCGCCACCCCATCCGCTCAGTCTGTTGCGGCAGCGACCAGCACCATTCCGATGGTGTTCTCGGCTGTGACTGACCCTATCGCCGCCAAGCTAGTACCGAAACTTGATGGCTCAGGCACCAACGTCACTGGCGCATCAGATGCGCTACCCTATGAGCCGCAAATCGAGCTGATGCGTCAGATCATCCCAGACCTAAAAAACGTCGGTTACGTCTATAGCCCAGGTGAAGTCAACTCAACCATCATCCTAAAAAACTTAAAAGAAAAGCTGACGCCGCTTGGTATCAATGTGCATGAAGCGCCAGCACAGCGTAGTAACGATATCGCCATGGCCGCCCGCAGTCTTGAGGGTAAGGTGGATATGATCTACACCTCAACCGATAACAACGTGGTGTCGGCTTATGAGTCGCTATACCAAATCGCCAAAGAAAGTAAGATTCCGCTGATTGCCTCAGACACCAGCTCAGTCGAGCGCGGGGCGGTGGCGGCGTTGGGCGTCAACTACTACGATCTTGGCCGCGAAACTGGCAAAATCGTTGTGCGTATCTTAAATGGTGAAAAAGCCGGCGCTATCCCTGTCTATACGCCGCAAGCGCTAGATTTGTATGTCAGTCCAAAACATGCGACTGAAGAAGGCATTACTTTGTCACAAGCGGTTATCGATAACGCCAAAGAAGTGATAGAATAACGACCTTTTATCTTTGACGTCACATAGCAGCGTCTATCTATCAGCAAAACCACCAAACAGACAGCGAGCGCTATTCATGGCTGTCTGTCGTTGGTTTTGTCCGATGGGGCTATATAATTAAAACCAAGGTAGCTTATGATCGTTATTCATCGTGATATGTTTTGGTTTACCCTAACCGCAGATTGTTTAATCTGTTAAATTCACCGCTTAGCTGTTTGGCGTTTATATGAGTGTGGCAATCGCCGCGCATTTATGTGACTCTCTCGCGCCGGACACTTGGTTATGACTTACTGATCTCTTATGTCTTTAATTGCTTTTTTTGGTGCGCTTGAAAGCGGTCTGATTTATGGCCTTGTTGCACTTGGCGTCCTGATCTCATTTCGTACGCTCGACTTTCCTGATCTGACGGCTGATGGCAGCTTTCCGCTCGGCGGCGCTGTCGCTGGTATCTCTATCGTCGCTGGTATCAACCCATGGCTAGCTTGCGCGTTTGGTATGCTCGCAGGATCAGTCGCAGGTATCGTCACGGCATGGCTCCACGTCAAGCTGGGTATCTTGCAGCTACTTGCCAGTATCTTGGTGATGGTCGCGCTATACTCTGTCAACTTGCGCATCATGGGTGCGCCAAACTTACCGCTCCTTGGTGAGACCACTGTATTTAGCAGCTTGGTAACCGATGGCAACGGCTATTGGATGCGCTGCTTGATCATTGGGGTGGTGATCTTACTGGCCAAGCTGTTTTTAGATTGGTTTTATAACACTGAAACTGGCTTGTCGATGCGTGCCACAGGCTCCAACCTACGGATGGCACAAGCCCAAGGAATCAACACCTCATGGATGACCATCATCGGTATGGCCATATCCAATGGTCTAATCGCACTGGCAGGTGCTTTGTTTGTACAAACACAAGGCGGCGCGGACATCTCTATCGGTATCGGTACCATTGTCATTGGTCTAGCAGCCGTCATCATCGGTGAGACCATCATTCCTGCCAAGCGTATCTGGCTGATTACCTTTGCTGTTATCGTCGGGGCGGTACTATATAAGCTTTTTATTCAGGTGGCGCTATCGAGCGATACACTACGTAGCATCGGCTTTGGTCCGCAGGATTTAAACCTAATCACCGCCCTACTGGTGGTACTGGCACTGGTACTACCAAAAGCCAAAACCAAGTTTTTATCTCGCAAGGCTCGCGCTTAATAGTGGGTAAAGTAGCAATACAAGCTTGAAGTGACTGTCTTAAAGTGACAATAAGGAATAACGACTATGATGCAAGCCACAGATTTGCGGTTAACCTTTAACCCAGGCACCCCTATCGAAAATCCGGCGCTACGCGGCATCAATCTCAACATTGCAGATGGTGAGTTTGTGACGGTGATTGGTACCAATGGTGCTGGTAAATCCACGTTTTTGAATGCTGTTAGTGGTACCACACGTGTCGATAGTGGCTCAATCTTACTCAATGGTATTGATGTCACCAAAAAAACCGCGCATCAGCGCGCGCACTGGGTCGCTCGCGTGTTTCAAGACCCGATGGCAGGCACCTGCGAGGCGCTCACTATCGAAGAAAACATGGCACTGGCGTACAAACGTGGCGGCAAGCGTGGGTTGAGCTTTGCCTTAAACCAAAATAACCGTGATTTGTTTCGCGAAAAGCTGTCCGTGCTTAAACTGGGATTAGAAAACCGCTTAACTGACCGCATGGGATTGCTATCAGGCGGTCAACGTCAGGCAGTTAGCCTCCTGATGGCCTCGCTCCAGCCTTCCAAAATCTTATTACTAGATGAACATACGGCTGCGCTTGACCCGAAGACAGCAGCGTTTGTCTTGGAGCTGACTGATAAGATCGTCACAGACAATAGCCTCACGACGATGATGGTCACCCACTCTATGCAGCAGGCGCTGGCGCACGGCACGCGCACGGTAATGCTACATCAAGGCCAAGTGGTCTTAGATGTTGCAGGAGACACTCGTCGCGGCATGACCGTCCATGACCTGCTCGATATGTTCGAGCAAACCCGTGGTGAAAAGGTCGAAGACGATAGCCTGATTTTAAGCTAAGTCATTGATATTATGCACAGCGCTTATTTAAAAACAGGTCCCTGATAGCTGGTAAATAGACCGCAAAATGAGGCATCAGTAAGGATATGCCCTAAGTGTCAAGCAGCACCAGCTTTTGAATCAATTCACTGACATGCTGCGCTCGCATCTTTTTCATCACCTGTGAGCGGTGCACCTCGACTGTGCGCACGGCAATATCTAAGTGGTCGGCGATGACTTTATTGATATTACCTTGTAGCAGCTCATCGGCTACCAGCTTTTCTTTATCCGTCAGCTGAGCATACAGCTTGCGTATCTCGTACAGTTTGGCACGCTTGATGGTCAATGATTGCGCCTGTGCCAACGCTTGCTGTAGACGCTGACTGCCTATGGGTTTTTCTAGATAGTCGGCCGCGCCCTGTTTGAGCATATTTACCGCATCAGCAATCTCGCCATTACCTGTCAAAGCGATGAGCGCCATAGGGCTATCATGATTATTCAGATACGCCTGTAGCGCCTGCCCGCTCATCTCCGGCATCATCAAATCACTGATGATGACAGCGGGATGATAGATATCTACCTGCTGCAAAAACGCTAACGCACTCGGCCATCCTTGCGCTTGCACCCCCAAACTCCCAAGTAAAAACTCACAAGAGAAGCGCACGCTTTCTTCATCATCGATGATATGAACGACAAGGGACTCAGCGCTGGTTTTTGGTACATGGTCAGATGACATCATAGGCGTATCTTGACCGTTCTCAGAGATGTGTGTCAAAGGGGAAAAAATCATATAAACCTCTTTGGCCCAATTGAGTGATGATAAATGATGGTGTTTTTAAATGTAGGTTGCGCAGCATCGAAGGCATGCAGCACACATAAAACTTATACCCATCACGCTTCACAATTTATAACCGTTTTTGTCAACTGGCTATATTACTGCCCGTTGTTTTTATCAAGTACAGACAGCGGCAAATAAAAAGAGACTTGCGCGCCTATCGTATTTGCTGGCGGCTGGCCTAGATGCGCGGGTAGCGACTGCAGTTTACCCTGTAAGGTGCGCCGAAAGCGATAGGTCTGAGCGTTTGCCACAAGATATTTATAGAGCTCTGCGGCCACTTTGATATTACTTAGCGCTATCTGTGCCTCTATGGACTTACACAGCCGCTGACAAATCATCAGACCCAACCCCAGACCGTCCGCTTTGCTCGACTGCGCGGCATAATATCCAGATGCAGTTTCGTGCTGATGAGACTGAGCCAATTGCCGCGCATCAAATCCTCCTGCGTCGTCACTGACATGCAGCGCCAGCCACTTTTTGTCATCGCGGCTATCTATCTGACAGCGTAACGAGATATTTGTCGCACCTTGCTGGGCGGCATTGCTCATGGTATTGATAAGCAGTTGCTCTAAGAGCAGATGCGGCAGGGTCAGGCCTTTATAGTCAGTTATCAGCCAAAAATCGATACCGCTCGCTTTATCACCCAATAATAAAACACACTGCCGATAGGTCGCTCTGATGTCGACCCTCACGTCATCGGCGGCGCTCCGCTGCGAGCGTCCCGCCCAGCTGCGGATATTGTTGACGATCGCTGCGACACGTTTGGTCTCATGGACGATCTGCTCTAAGGCATTTTGTGTCATTTTATTGTTTGTCTCTTTATTATTTATTTCTGTCTTAGTCTTATTCTGATACCGTATCAGCAGTCCTTGTGCGTAGTTTTGGATAGTTGCCAGCGGCTGATTGATTTCATGGGCGATGGCACCGCTCATCTCACCAATGACCGCAAAACGCTCTGATTGGCGCAGCTGCTCATCATAGTCACGAATGAGACGGTTTTGCGTCAGTATTTTTTGGCGTCGACGCCATACCAGCCAGCTCATCCAGCCATAGTTGATGGTCGATATCAGGATAATAAACACCAGCACGCCGACCCCCAGCCGATGCGCTTGTATCCAGTCGAGCAAATGAGCGCTGAGCGGTTTTTGGGCTGGATGACGCTGCATCTCATACAAGACACGCTCAGCCTCCATACTAGACTCTGGAGGCAGCCAGCGCAGCCCTGCCGTAGACATTTGCTCTGCTGGCGGCGGGGCAAATACCTGCTGACTGACTTGCCGTACCAATGCCGCAGGTGCTTGCTCAGTGGCGGCCAGCGTCCAGTTGGGATAGATCGCTGTAGAAGACTTGCAGTTTGATGCGGTCGCGACTGGATGCAGTAGACGATATTGTTTGGCATGTATTTTCCCTTGCCGCGTCATCTCCTCCATCAAGCATAGCGGCACGATGGCAGCATCGACCCTGCCATGGGCCAAAGCCTGCAAACTCCGCTCAATCGGATAGCCGGTGAACTGTATATGATAATGACTGGGCGTGATGCCGTTTTGCTGTAGTAAATGCGCGCCCAGCAAATATCCACCAAACGCATCGGCATAAACTGCGGCCACCGTACGGCGCTGTAAATCTGACAAACGATAGATATTGCTATCGGCTGCCACCCATAAGGCACTGGCGACCGCTTCCATCGCGCTGGGCTGTTGCTGCGCTATCGGCTCAGGTATTTGGCGAAACTGCTGAGCCAAGCTAACCGTCGCCTGCGATGCACGTTGGGTGAGCGTATGTGCCCGAAAGCCTTGCACCTTATCATCGACCGACAGCGCCTGCTCAGACAACACTGTCGGCGCCTGCAACGTAGCCAGCCAGCGCCATTTGGTGGTATTCATTTTTATAAACTGAACTTGCGGACCCAGCACAAATGCAAACTGTTTGGCTTGTATTTGCTGTTGCCAGTTTTCTAATGCCAACGGCACTAATATCACCGTGTCCTCGGCGAGCTGCCGATTGATATCATCTAGCCATGGCTGCCAGCGATCTTGCGCGGCTCTCTCACCTTGCGGCGCCAGCACGCCCAAATAATACGTCTGCGCAAATGCTGTCGCGACACCTACCCCACTGTATAATGTCATCACAAGCAGCAAGACGGCACTAACAGACGCATGCCACACCGCCTTATTTTTAGAGCCTTTGTACATCGTACTCACTTCCCACTGGACCTATCAGTCGATATTATAAACCAAAACCCTAATTATAATGTGGTTTTCCACAATATCGCCAGTGCCGCGCCTGCCCTATACTTAACCATCATAGTACGACCTTTAAATCGTCATGCGCACCGTATGCAATCCTAGGGCATGGTGTGCTGGACACAGCTATCTTATGGAGGGTGGACGGATGAAAAACAAAAAGTGGCCACTGATTATCTTAATCATCGGTATTATCGGGCTGGTCATTGCCTTTATTATTGGACAATTATTGCCAAATATGCGCACCAGCACGAGCAATATCGAGGTCGATATCACCGATCCGGCCTTAATAAAAAAAGGCGCATACATCGCCCGTACCGCAGACTGTGTCGCTTGTCATACGACGCTTGACGGCGAGACTTATGCAGGCGGTCTCCCGATGCTGACGCCACTTGGGGCGATTTACTCAACTAACATCACCCCCGACAAAGACACGGGCATTGGCAATTATAGTTTTGATGATTTCAAAAATGCGGTCAAACACGGGGTACGCCGTGATAACAAAGCCTTGTATCCTGCGATGCCCTACCCGTCTTATCAGCTGATGCCAGATGAGGACGTGGCCGCAATGTATGCGTTTTTTATGTCTGATGTCAAACCCGTTCAGCAAGCCAACCTAAAGAGCGAGCTACCACCAGTGGCCAATTGGCGCTGGCCCTTAGCCTACTGGCAGGTGTTATTTGATCGCAAGCGTGAGTTTGTCCCTGAGACGGACGATGCGCTCTTGACCCGTGGCCAGTATTTAATTGAAGGCCCTGGACATTGCGGCTCTTGTCACACTGACCGCGGTATCGGCTTTCAAGAGGTCGCACTCAGTAACGCGGACTCCAACAAATATCTAAGCGGCGCGGTCATCGATGGCTGGCGTGCCAAAAGCATACGCGGCGAGCATCGCGGACTTGGCACGTGGACAGTAGCAGAATTAAACGACTTCTTTAAGACTGGCCGTACCGACACCACTGCTGCCTTTGGTGCTATGGCCGAAGTGGTCGAGCACAGCACCCAATACATGACTGACGACGATATCAACGCCATGTCGTCCTACCTCAAAACCCTAAGCCCTGCACCAAACAAAGAAGAAACCCTGCCGAATAAAGCAGACACCACCACGCAAAAACTGCTAGATGGCAACTATGACTCACGCGGCGCAATCCTTTACGCAGAGTATTGTCAAGTGTGCCACCGCGCCGATGGTCAAGGTGTCGCACGTATCTTCCCCGCCCTTGATGGTAATAGCGCGGTGTATTCTAAAAACGCGGACTCCGTCCTACAAATCACCTTAAGCGGCGGCCGGATGCCTAAGACCCCTTATGACCGTATGGCATTTACCATGCCTGAGTTTTCTAACTTAAGCGATGCGGATGTGGCCGAGGTGGTCAACTATGTCCGCAACAGCTGGACCAACCAAGCGCCCAAAATCGATGTCAATGACGTAGTAAAAATGCGCGCTTTTCTCGCCAAAAAACCAAAAACCAGTACCGATATCGCCCCAGACCTAAGCATTGACGCTGCAGAAAAAGGAGCAAACCAATGACCCATTTACTATTTACATTGCCGCGCGCTGCGGTTTATGCCATCTTAGGTGTCATCAGTATAAGCACTGTCAGCGGCTGCTCCAATCCTGACCCTGCTGAGCGCAATGCACCTGAATTTAACACGGTCACAGCCGACGATGCCAACGAAGATATCGGCACATATATCCTACCGCAAGACACTGCCATCTTATATGAGCCAAATGCTGAGGAAATATTTTATGGCAAGCGGCTCCTTAACGAAACCAAGCGCCTGCTACCAGAGCACGTCGGCGCGCAGATGAACTGTAATAGCTGCCATATATCACAAGGCAAAGTCCCGCTTGGCGACCCCTATATCAACAGCTATAACACCTACCCACGAGTGATGCCGCGTGCTGGCAAAGAAATCGATCTAGAAGCCCGTATCAACGGCTGTTTTCAGCGCTCAATGAATGGCAAACCCTTAGACCGTGAGTCACCTGAGATGCAGGCGATGATGGCTTATATGAAATGGCTGTCACAGAACACGCCAAAAGAGCACAAAGTCGATATCAAAAACGCAGGCGCTGTCGATACCTCATTGACACCGGACCCTATACGCGGCGAGCAAATCTATCAAGCACAATGCGCGACTTGCCATAGCGACAATGGCGAAGGGCTCAAAGACAGTCGCGGTGACATCGTTTTTCCGCCATTATGGGGCGATGAGTCTTTTAATATCGGCGCAGGCATGGCTCGCACCTATAAAGCTGCCGCCTTTATTAAATACAACATGCCCATGGGCATTCAGACTAAAGGACTATGGGGCCACGGCAATGTCCTAAGCGATCAAGATGCTGTCGACGTGGCGCATTTCTTTACCCATCAGCCGCGCCCTGATTTTGCAGGCAAAGTCAATGACTGGCCCAGTGGTAAAAAACCCAAAGACGCACGCTACTGATCGCCCTAAACGCGGCGTTCTCCGTGGTTGTCTTTAGCTGTTGATAAAGCCGCCCTAACAGAGCATACCTTTAAGAAAACGCGCTTTTCTTAAAGGTTTTTTGTTATCTATGGTTACTACTGCTACACACGGTACAGCGGGCATTATATAGTGATGAAACACCACCATTATGCCGCCATTTATCGATGAGGTCTGTCATGCGCAAAATTCCTGTTTACTCCCACCCTGCTGCAGGTTGGCCTGCGCTGATCTCCTCGACACGCAAACTGATGGATTATCAGACTTTTTTACGCGGTAGTGTCAGCGTCCTAAAAAGCAATCAGCCTCAAGGCGGATTTGACTGCCCAGGCTGCGCGTGGCCAGACCATAAGTCACATAAGCGCATCGACGTCTGCGAAAACGGCATCAAAGTCATCGCCAGCGAAACCATGACGAAAAAGGCGGATGCACAATTTTTTGCACGGCATACCGTCACCGAGCTGCAAGGCTGGTCGGGCTATGAGCTTGAGCATAGCGGGCGCTTATCAGAACCTTTATATTACGACGCCGTGCAAGATCGCTATGTACCGATTTCTTGGGAGGCCGCTTATCAGTGTATCGCTGAGCAATTAGGTCAACTTGACTCACCAGATGAGGCGTTATTTTATACCTCAGGGCGCGTGACCAACGAGCCTGCCTTTATGTATCAGCTGTTTGTTCGCAGCTTTGGCACCAACAATCTGCCTGACTGCTCGAACATGTGCCATGAACCGACCTCAATGATGCTCGGTAAACAGCTAGGCGTCGGCAAAGCGACAGTCATGCTAGAGGATTTTGAGCAAGCCAAGCTCATATTGATGTTTGGTCAAAACCCTGCCACCAACCATCCGCGCATGCTCGAGATGCTCGCCCACGCGCATGAGCAAGGGTGCCGCATCATCTCGATTAATCCCATGCGCGAGCAAGGCTTGAGTAAGTTTCGAAACCCACAAAAAACCACGCATATGGCAGCAGGTCAAAGTGATGATATGGTCGATGATGTCATTCAAATTCAAATCGGCGGTGATGCAGCGCTGCTAACGGGTATTGCCAAATGGCTGATTGAGAATAATAAAATTAATACCGATTTTATTACAACGCATACCTCAGGGTTCGAGCCATTAAAACAATGGCTGACCGAGCAATCATGGACGGATATCGAGCAAGGCTGCGGTATCGCTCAGACAGAGATTATCAGGCTTGCTAAGTTGGTCGCCGATAGTCCAGCGACCATTTGCACATGGGGCATGGGTATCACTCAGCATGTACAAGGCGATGACAATGTTGCGATGATTACCAATTTATTGCTGCTAATGGGTATGATTGGCATTGATGGTGCGGGCGCCTCCCCTGTTCGTGGTCACTCTAACGTACAAGGCGATCGTACCATGGGTATCCATGAGCGCCCAGCGCAAAAGCTACTCGATAGCCTAGCACGCGTCTTTAAGAGCCCAATGCCGCAAGCAGCAGGCTATGATGTCGTCACAGGCGCCAAAGCCCTTATCGAAGGTAAATTAAAAGTCTTTATGGGTATGGGCGGTAACTATGCCGTGGCCGCCCCCGATAAGAGCGCTATTCAACAAGCATTAACCACCACTCAACTCAATGTATTTGTAGGCACCAAGCTCAATGAAACCATACTCTACCCCGGGGCGCACAACCTAATACTGCCTTGTCTGGGTCGTACTGAGCGTATCCTGACAACAAAAGGTGAGCAGTTTGCAACGATTGAAGATTCAATGTGTCAGATAGTTCCAACCCAAGGTAAGCTTAAACCTGTGAGTGATACCTTAAAGTCTGAGGCAAAGATTATAGCGGAACTTGCAACACATGTACTTGGTGCTGACTCCTCTATTCCTTGGCTTGCCATGAGCGAAGATTTTGATCTCATTCGAGACTATATTGCTCAAGCCATTAATGGTTTTGATGATTTCAATCAGCGTATTCGTACCAATGAGCGCGGTTTTCATTTATACCACCCAGCGCGCCACCGCGTGTGGAATACAGACAGTGGTAAAGCACAGTTTATCGTGCCGCAATACCCCATCACTTATGTCGCAGCCCAAATGGCCGACACCGCCGCTGCCTTAAATGATGGCTTCAAACCCTCTGACAATGACAGCGCCCAAGGAATCGAACAAAAAATTTGGCAATTGACCAGTGTACGTAGTCACGATCAATTTAACACCATGATTTTTGGCTATAACGATCGCTATCGCCAGACCAACCGCCGCGACGTGCTATTTATGCATCCAGACGAGATGAGCCGCCTAGGCTGGCAAAAAGGAGATCAGGTGATGGTATCGCGGCACGCCAGCAGCTCAAGCCACACAGCGCATAAAAACAAGCCGCGCGTACTAGGGCCGCTCATATTGACTGAGATGGATATCGCCGCCAATGCCGTCGCCGCTTATTATCCTGAATGTAACGACCTGTTTGATTTGGATACCCATGCGCCAGACTCGCACATACCTGCCTACAAATCGACGACCGTGATCTTAGAGCGTGTGAATACAAGTGTTCAGACAGCCGAACCTGTATAAGTGGTGATAATCACTGAAAGTAATTTTGAGCAAAGTGAGCCCTCTAGCAAAATGGCTATGATGGCAGAGACAACTGAAACTAGAGTGATTATGACTGAGATATCTGAGGATAATGATAATGGCGCAGCCGAGACAATGCTCGCTCGCAAACATTTAGCGCAGAAGCATTATTACCCATCGGACAAGGCTCATGGAGCCGATATACCTCAAAGCTGTATTGAGTCTCAAACCACCAGTTTGGCAGTGGAAGCAGCTGTCGCTATTGTTATCAATGGGATTCATTATGCGGTACTGATGGCCAGCCCTTACCAACTAGAGTATTTGGCGGTTGGGTTCTTATTTAGCGAGGGCTTGATTCAGCACAGTCACGAGTTACTCGACTGGGAAGTGACACATCTTACGGATATTGCCATCTACCAAAAGTTTGCTCAATCCTTAAACGATGGGAATCTTGAATCCGCCTCCATTGAACAACGCTTAGAGCAATTTCAAGACTATGACGTCTATGTGGTAGAGCTCAGACTGAGCCAACGCTGCCATCAGCGCATCCAAGCCCAAAAGCGTCAACTGGCGGGGCGTACAGGCTGCGGTATGTGCGGTATCACGGGGCTGACACAAGCCCTACCTGATTTGAGCGCTTATACGCAAGATAGCCAACCAATTCAGGCGGCCTGCCCGCGTCTGGATTATCTATTGGATATGCGCCAGCAAATCACTGCCATGCAGCATACCCATCAGCTAACAGGGGCGGTACACGCTGCAGCGACCCTGCATGACGAGCAGCTGTATTTGTTTGAAGATGTTGGCCGCCACAACGCGCTAGACAAACTGATTGGCTGGCAGCTGCGCAACAAGCGAGAGCCAGACTGTGTGCTGATGACCTCACGCTTGTCTATCGAGCTGGTACAAAAATCGATTCGGGGGCGTATCCCTTGGCTCGTTGGTATGTCTGCGCCCACCAGTACGGCCGTACGGGTCGCCCAGCGCTATGGTTTGGGGCTGGCTGGGTTTTTGCGTGACAATAGAGTCACCTATTACACTGGCATTTGATGAGTATTGCCTAACCACATTTTCTAAATCCTGTCGTTATCACCGATTTGTTTACTTTGATACCCTCACATTGATCATTCAATACTGCCACCATTCAGTATGTTAGCCTTATTGATACCCTCACAAACACCTTTTCATAAACCCCATTTGTCAATGCCATTTTTCTTGAGGTCTGCCTCTGCCTTTTGGTCATTTATGACAGAGAACTGACCGATAGATTTGAGCTTCACAGCAGAATAGGGTACCCTTAGTGCACGAGTATGTTACACATAGTTAACATAGCTGTAGTTTTATTTATAAATACTGAGCCTATGGTGCGACGCATCAGGGCTGTAGCGTGTTTGATACTTAACTACAGGTAATGCGTCAATTACCTAATCATGGGCAAAAATTCGCTCATGCTTGGGTGTATTTCAGCCGGCTATATATAATATTAGCCGATAAAGCTGTCTACACTTAGCACCGTCATCAGCAGATGGCTGAGTGCTTATCCATAATTTTGCTGTAGATACCTGCCTTGTCAGCGCTCTATAGCAGCCAGCTACTATCAAGTATGACCACTTGACAGCGTGATGGACTACCCATCAACAGACGCATGCTGGTGACTGCCCTGCGATTTTTGTGAGACGTGGCTCACTGTTGCATGTGATTTTTCAAATGACGTACAACAGTGAGTGACCGGCATGATGTCAATGGACAGTTGTCATTTACAGGTTGCAGGATCTACTCTTAAAACACCAAGTGCGCCAGCGTGCTGCATTTGGGTCGGCGCTGACCGCTTTTTATGACGGCCAACTGTTAGCACTGTGTGATGCCTCTACATAAGAATTTTATGGGCTTTATTATATTCTTAAAAGCTTTGGATAAAGTTATACTATTAAACTTTTATTTATGTAAAATAATCGCGAGGTATGAATTTGAAAACTGAGTCACTGTTCCAATTTTCATCGTTAACCATTATTTTATTGTTGTTAGCGTTTTATGGCGGCACGTATTTGTTGTCATTGATGATCAAAAAAGACAAAGAAACCACTTCAGGATTTATGGTGGCAGGCCACGGCGTCGGCTTTGGCATGGGTGCTGCTAGTATGACCGCTACTTGGATTTGGGCGGCATCGTTTTATGCGGCGGCGACCTCTGGTTACAAGTATGGCGTGTCAGGGCCGATACATTACGGCTTTTGGGGCGCGCTGATGATCTTATTCATCTATCCTTTTGGTATGCGCTTTCGTGAGCTTGCACCCGATGGTCATACCTTAGGTGAGCTTATCCACGCCCGCCATGGCTCATCAAGCCAATTAATTTTAGCCATATCCAACCTTATGGGCAGCTTAATTAGCTTGATGGTCAACTTTACTGCAGCTGGGGCGTTGGTGTCGGTATTATCGCCATTATCGTTTCAGACCGGTGTACTTATCGCGGGTATCGGCGTCTTAAGCTATACGCTAACCTCAGGGTTTCGCGCTTCCGTCTTTACAGACTTTGCGCAATTGGTCGCTTTGATGGCCATCGGTATTGTCATTATTCCAGCGGTACTGTTTGCGATGGGTGGGCCACAAGTCATGGTCGATGGCCTCTCTAACCTCACGCTTGAACAGCAGGATTTCTTTTCATCCGAAGCGTTTTTTCAGCAAGGAGCGCCCTATTTTGTCGCTGTACTTGCTTATGCGATTGGTAACCAAACCATCACGCAGCGCTTGTTTGCGATCGATAAGACTAAGATTAAACAGACCTTTATTACCGCCACGGTCGGCTATGCTGGTATCGTCATCGGTCTTGGTATGATCGGATTGATGGCTTTGACCATCGGTATCGAGCCGCTAAATGGCGATATGAATAATCTGATTCCGCAGATGGTCAGCACTTACTTGCACCCTGTATTTATCGCCTTGTTCTTTATCTTGGTCATTGGCTCATTGTCATCGACAGCTGATTCGGATTTGTCGGCCTTATCGACCATTATGATGGCGGATGTGTATGGCAAAAACATTGCCAAAGGCCGCGTCAAGCCTAAAACGATGATGCTCGTTGGTCGTAGCACGATGATTATCGCCACCGCTGCCGGACTGATCTTTGCCAGCTTTAAGCTAGATATCTTGGTGATGTTGGTCTTTGTAGGGGCGCTGTGGGGCGCGATTGTTTTTCCGGTCATCGCCAGTGTGTTTTGGAACCGCGTGACCAATACCGCCTTTACCTCGGCGGTCATCGTCGGCCTGCTGCTATTCTGTGTGGTACGCTTTGAGCTGCTACCGATGACAGGCTTTACTGCCCTTTTCTTTGAAATACTGGCCAGTGTGGGCGCCGCAGTCGTGATTGGACTGATGGTCTTTGGCTTTTTGGGTCGTAAAATCGGCATGGTAGCGGCAGCGATCACGCTGGTACTGATGCTCATTTTTGCCACAGGCTTCTTACGTCAGTACATGGTACTACTGGCCTCACTAACGGCCTATGGTGCTAGCACCATCGTTTGTATCATCGTTAGCCTCATGGGTGATGAACACTTTGATTTTGCTTTAATCAATCAACGTGTCGGCGATTATGATAAAAAAGCCAAGGCATCGACCTCTAAGCTTTCATAAACACAGGTAGCGAGCACCGCTTGCGGGTTTGGCAGTTGGTCAATATGTGACCGGCTGCACAGGCAACCCTTCATAAATACGATAAGGAGATATCATGGACAACGTCTTTATCTACGGCTTATATATTTTAATTTGGCCAGCCATTACGCTCGGCGTGCTGGTATTGATTTGTACCGCGACTTATCGCGACATCAAACGAGCCAAACGTAATAACGAAGAGATATTATAAAAGTACATACTCAATGATCAGTACTCTCATCAGTGAGTCCGGCTCGCTGATGAGCCTGAATACGCAAAAAACTCATAAAAAAGCACTAAAATCAGCACAAGTGAGCATATAAGCTATTTTTAGCCAAAAAATGACTTGTAATTTAAATTATTTTTGCTAATATAGTCCACCTTGATTGGCTGGATGGCAGAGTGGTCATGCAGCGGACTGCAACTCCGTTAACGCCGGTTCGATTCCGACTCCAGCCTCCAATTATTTATTAACGTCATGTTAATTTAGGCTTGCATTATTAGCATAACCGCTTATAATAGCGACCACTTATCTTACTAGCGAAAAGCACTATCAACGCTTTTTAATGTATAGATAACACAAGTTTTGCCCGGGTGGTGAAATTGGTAGACACAAGGGATTTAAAATCCCTCGCTCTAACGAGCGTGCCGGTTCAAGTCCGGCTCCGGGTACCATTATAGTAGTACGAAAAAACCGCAAATCATAACGATTTGCGGTTTTTTTGCATTTGTGTCAAATACATAAGTTACAGAATTGATAAAAAATCGAGCAGACCTATTATCGGAGCACATTCTGGCACCTATGGGTCTGCCGATTACTGCTTCACACGGCTTACAAATAGCAATGAGCAGCCTTAATGACACTCACCAAAGCGTTGCTAATGACGTGACGTAATAAGCCCGGTGTCAGTAGACAACACTGCGTTGACTAAGACAAAACACGCTATTCTCAAACATGTCAGCCATACCCTGACTTTATACTAGAAGATAAAGCACACTCTGCTGCTCTGCATTAGCGGCAAAATCCTACTTTGGCTCAGACTGCTCATCACATTATGTCAACGGTGGTAGCGCCATATCCAAATTGAATATTAAAACAGGTAAACCTCACGCTTTTACAGCACCTCCAAACTGACAAGCCGATTTTTTCGATATTTATTGGAGATAATATCACTGATGAAATGGGATTCGCTGCGGTACAAGGAGACCTAGAGTCTCAACCGTCTCTAAAGAACAGCACATCCCTATCCCATTCATCAAAAACCACCTAACAGATCGCCCTTCTCTCTCAATAACAGGCATGGGTACCAAAAAGTCGGTAGCTTGGTATGCGTAACCGTATTGGCTTATTTTTACACATTTCCTTTGGTTTTTTGGCAGCCGCTGCAACAAAACACCAAGCTGATTTATCACCTCGCGCACTACGACCTACTTGGCACGCAGACCATGCAAGACAAAACCAAGGCAACGGTCGTCTGTCAGCCAATCATGTCAAAATCATGTCATAAAAAAAAAGCCAGCCACCTAAGTGACTGACTTTCTTTAAAATATTTGGTGGAGATGGCGGAAACTAAACTACAATCATAAGTCACTGATAATAAAAGCTATTAATATTTTAAAAATAGGCAATACCAACCATAATACCAACAATCGTTTTTGATAATGCTCTTTTTTGGCTGTTTGCTGCTTCACTCAATATTATTTTGTAATTATTTTCACTGTTTGCCGTTTCAACATTTCTCGACACGGTAGGGCGGTATAATTGTTCAGGACTTCGCAAGCGGTGACCGCTGACATCTGCATATTTTTACGACCGCAAAATTAAAAGTTTAGGGGGTTGCTTTTTGGCTTCATGGGGTTGAATTGCTAATCACTGCACGCGCTCGGTAATGGCACTTAAATGCGTGCGTTTTTAATGCGTTTCTGTGCATCTGCTAATTCCCACCAATGGGGGTTATCTGCTCAATAGGTTTTTACGCATTATAAAAAGGCGTTTACCTGTCCGAAAAGTCGCTTATGCTGCCTCGTGTTACTTGTCTTGAAACTATCAATCACGGGCAGAATATGCCCCGTGTGCGTACTGTTCCCGAAACGTGCCCCTAACGTGTCCAACAATACATTTTTAGCCCCTCTTACGATGTCCGAAAAGTCCCTTACGATACCTGTGCATAAAGTCCCTTTTATGGACTCAAAGAATTACCCTTAGTCGATTTAGAACAGTCCGAAAACAGTCCCTTTTTATGGACTCCAAGTATTATTTTAACGGCTTTTTTTATGGACTCCAAAAACTACCCTCTACGATGTCCAAAAACCCCCTTTTATGGTGTATGAAAGCCCTAAAACGTGCTGTTATTCTCTTTTAAAGCAGTCCGAAAAACTACCCCCTTTTATGGACTCCGAAAACTCCTTTTTTATAGTGTATGAAAACCCTGTAATTGGTGTCTGCCTCGCGTGCGCGCGCGATACTTGTCCATTAATTAGCTAAGCCCTTATGCTGCATAGCTTTGTGATATTGGCAATGATGAGGGAATGCCATGCAAAATGTTAGCATTTGTTAGCATTAGCGGCGTGTGATTTGGTTTTGAATGTAAGGTTTTATCAGGTTTTGAATAACAAGTTTTGACAAGTCGGTGCCTGCATTAATCGGTTTTGAATTTACGATTTTATATGGTTCTAACCTTGTGGTAATCATGGGGTGGTAGGCGCTGCCAGTAATAAAATGAATGTGAGGTTTTATGAGGTTCTAACGTGTCCGAAAACCTTAGTTTCTTTACACTATAAAAAGGGTTTGGCAGTGATCGCCTGACGCGTCCGAAAAGTCGCACTTCATTAAGTGATAGGCTCAAATCTGAGCGCATCTATTTTACTTTGACGACTCTATGCTGTTTTAGTGAAGCTATAACGCTGTAGGCTAATGATGGTCATGCTTTGCGCTTAACTTACCCCATTGGGGGTTAGGCAATCGGTAAAACGTGGTAAAAAGAAAAATGCTTTTAAACCTTAACATTTATTAACATGCTGGCAGTTGGCAAACTGATCTCACGATAAGCATCAAGCACAAAAGAAGGCAGACGCTAAACGGCTGCCCCCTTGTCTTAACCGCGCCTTTGCCGTTTACGCTTCTGCCAGTGGCTCATGGCTGGCTTTAGGGATCAAGGTCATTTGTAAGCCCATACCGTCAATAATTTTCAGCATAGTGTCAAAACGTGGCTTCTCTGATCGCAATGTCTTATAAAGACTTTCACGTCTTATGCCTGTCTTTTCTGCCAGCTCGTTCATGCCCTTTGCTTTTGCTACATCGTTTAGTGCTTCGATAAACTCACTAGGTGCGCCATCGGTCAACACTTCGTTCAGGTAAGCATTGATAAGGGTTTCATCTGTTAGATATTCCGCTACATCAAATCGGCTAGTTTTAATATTAGTCATTGGGGTGTTCCTTTTCTTGATCCTTAACTTGCTGCCACAAGGTGCAAGCCTTAGAAATATCGTTTGTTTGGCTGTCTTTACTGCCACCTATCAACAATAGATAGAGTGTATCGCCTTGCTGGGCATAATAGACACGGTAACCATTGCCTTTGAATATTCGCATCTCATAGATACCGTTTGTATTGGCTAATGGTTTATGGTCACCAAAGTTACCGCCTTGCGCTCGCTTAATACGTGCCAATATGCCAACTTTGCCTAACGGGTCTTTTAGCTTGTGCAACCAACGCTCAAACTGTTCTGTTTGGTCAATATTAATCATAGGGTTAGATTATTAGAATACTTATAATTCATTGTAAACTTTTGGATAATATATAACAAGCTATGACTGTGCTTGCTGTGTTGTTTATTGTTGATCCATAAAAAAGGCAGACGCTAAACGCCTACCAATATAGTTTTGTACCTGTAAAAAGTCGCTAAAGTTGCTAAAGTTCCGCTAAGCCTTACCAGCTTTGGCTTGTAGCTTAGATTGCACCTGCTAAGGTGCTGCTAAAGTTGCTATAGTTCCGCTAAAGTTCCGCTAAAGTTCGCTAAGTTTAGCTAAAGTCTAGCAAGTTTAGCAATGCTTAGCAGCGCCCTACCTAAAGTTAAGCCCTTGACTGGCAAGGGCTGTGTGAAGTTTAGCAAGTTTAGCAGCTTTTTAGGGTAGCTAAGTTTAGCTACGCTTAGCTATTCATCAGTAATTAGCTTTGGATTGATTAAAACTAAGCGCCTGCGCCCGTCACTCTCTAACCTGATATGCCCCATGCTTTCTAAATCATCAAGTAAGCTATTAAGTTTCTTACCTCTTAGGGCATTAGGTGCATTCTGTGACACAAACGACTTATTCAATATCGGTGGCTTCTTACCCCTCGCCTTATCCACTAGCCAGCTGCTTAGCTTCTCACTGTCGTTCTGTTCACCCGTGGGGGTGGCATCAAGGTAGCGTAGGCGCTCGCTGGTTGAGTATTCCACAAGCATAAAAGCGCGGGCAATATCATCAGTAGTGATCTCCTTGCGCCCCTCAAAGAACGCCATTAATGATGCGATACGGCTCGCATTCTCTGCCATACGTGACGCATATGCCTTTAAATACTCTAATGCTTGCCCTTGTGCCTGTCTGTTCTCTATCGCTTGCATGTGCTCATAAAAGGCTTGTTCTGCACCCTTAGCCCATTGCATCTTAGTACGCTGCGGTGTGCCTGTGTTGTCATTGGGCTGGCTTGCTGGTAATGGATCAAGCAAGCTCTGACAGCGTGACCAGTAGGCGATTAAATCAGGGTTATCATACGGGCTGTCATTCCTGCGCTTTTCATCGTCCCATACTCGATGACCGCGCAAGTCCTCAGGGCAAGCAATCAAGGCACGGGCTAAAAAGCCTTGCCCATTCATTAAAGGATCAGTTAGTGCCTTCTCTAATATAATGCGTTGCCCCTGTAGTAATAGAGTCATACGCACGTTATGGGCATCTGTTTGCGGTGTGGCATAGGCGGACTTTTGTGATCTTAACCGTGATACTTCACCATCACTATATAGCTTAGTGATTGCAGATAAGGCACTGCCTGCGGTGTCACCCGTCATAGTATGACCGTTAAAGTATTGACCTGCTTCATCAGTGGATAGACTAGCGTTGCTCATTTCTCCAGCGACAAACCTATCTAGTATTGGCTCAATGGTTGCATCGTCAAACATAGTCTTAGGATTGTAGGGCTTTGGGTTGTCATCTAAAAACTCTGATAACTCCTTGCCCTTCAAACTAGCCTTGTCACTTTCCCATGCTGCCACATCGTCTAAGTATCTGGCATATTGCTGGCGCTCATACTCTTTGATCTTAAAGTGAGTTAAGCCCATCGCCTGCGTTTTGCCGCTACCGCTTTCGCCCTCTGTGATTAGAATAAGACTGGCTGGCATGTGACCGTGCCCCATCGGTGCATCAATGAAGCGTTGCCCCATGTGTGCCAATGCCCCTAAAACGCATTGCCCTGCCATGGCAAGCGGTACTTGTGCATAATATGCCACGGCTTCGATAACTTGCCTTAATAGCCCTGTGAATGCGTTAATAGGGTATGGTGTCGGCTTGCTTGGATCATTGGCTAAGGGTTCAGGCTCGCCCCATATCTCAGCTTGTAGATCGAGTATGGTTGTATCATCAAGGGTTAATATCTCTCTATAGCTAAGCTCGCCATATTCTAAATGCTCTAAGAGAGTTCTAGCGCCAGTAATAACCCCTTTGACGTTTGCACCTTTAAACGGCTGACACGCTTTGTCTTTCTCGTCTAAGGTGGTAAAGATAGTCACGGGATAGGCTTCGGCAAAATGGCTGACCATGCCATTAAATAGCAGCTTATCAAGGCTCACCAGTAGCGTGACGTTATCCGCCATAAGATAATAAGCAAGCGTGACAGCATCATTTAAGTTATCAATCGCTATAATCTCTTTGCTACTGTCTAACGTACCAATGATGAAAGCTGACGGCTGCATACGATCAATGATAATCGGCTTTTGAGTGCTGTTAGGTGTGACACTGGCAAGCGTGACGGGCTGGTCTTGATTGTTGTTTAATACTAGCCCTATCGTGTTCTCTGTCAGCTCTCTCTTACCTGTATCAAAGCCCGTGGTTATGGTAATATCGCTATCAAGGTGCAATAGCCTGTCTTGTATGCCTAACTGCTCACATAGGTTATAAAGATTAAGCAATATATTGTCATCTGCCAGCCCTTGCCGTGTGGCTGCATTAAAACGACCTATCATGTCTAAGCCTGCGCTCAATGCGCGGGCTTTTTCATGGGTGTTTGTTTGTAGTGTGGTGGTCATCTAGTCCCCCTTGCGTGTGACTGTTTAGGCTGGCGCGTGGCTCTGTACTTCTTGTAGTAGCTTTTGCGCTTGGCATGCTTACGGCTTTGCTTTGGTGGGTAGCGTTTCATTGGCTGCCCTCCTTGCCGTAACCTGTCATTGCTAGGGTGTCGTTAATGCGCTCTAATTTTTCATATAGTAGGCTTGCCCATGTGTCGGTGGCATCATGTGCAAGGCGTGCCATTGCTGGGACTGTGTGCGTTTCTATCTTGTCATAGTGAATGAGTGCCAGTAATTGACCAACATCATACAAGGCAGTAGCAGCCCCGTTAATGTCACAAGCAATATCTCTTAGATCAAAAGCTGATAATAAAACCGCTTCTTTGTCGTCTGCTTCGGTGGTGTCGATAACTTTACGCTGGTTTGATTGGCTGCCATTGTATAGCGCGGCTATTGCTTGGCGGTTGGCTGGCGTGTCGTGGAATAACTGGGGCAGTGCGTAGCAGTCATCATGATAAGCCCTACCATCAGCGCGATATAGGCACTCAACATTGCCAATATTGATAGTAAGACAGTCTTTTGACTTTTGGACTAGCTTATAAGTACCACTGCCCACAGACGGGCACAGCACGCTATCACCTGCCTTGAATGTGGCTAGTGTGGTGTTGGTAGTGGTTTGGGTGTTTGAGGTCGTACGGATTGAATTAGGCATTATGATGCCCTCCTTGCGTTGTTTTTTGAGTATGTGCCACGCTATACGATGAAAGTATAGGGTGACGGGTCTTACTCTCGGTCACGCAAGCAACCGCCCCGCATATTCGCCTTTCGGCTGTTTTATTTTGCAGCGTCAACCCGTCATAGTCGGTCGGTGAGGTGTTCACCTTAGATATGATGGTTTGCCCCCTTGTGGCGCATGTGTGCGCTTGTGGGGCTATGCTTGAATGGATAGGGACAGCTTGAGAGGCTGCGCTATTATCAGGCACAAAAAAAGCCAATGAATAACGGTCTGGCTTACCGCTTGCGTGTTTTCTTGAGAGGTCTATATAGTAACCGCTGCTATCATCACTTGCAATCGGTTTTGCTTGTACTTGCTGGCAAGCTACCAATGACAGTAGCAAGCCAATACCTATCACCCATGCCATAAAGATGATAAATCTCAGTAGTAAGCCTCGTTTATGTGGCTGGCTGTCGCTGTGTGCCCCGTGCTGGGGCTTTGGGTTGGTTTTGGTGTTATTATTACTCATGGCTTGTTACCTCCTGTGGTGCTGACAGTAGGCTGTCTAACTGGTCGCTTAAGTCCTCACTGATAGCGGCATTGCCTGATAGTGCCATGATGACCGCATTAATAACGCCCTTTGATACCGCGCAATCAACTTGTACCGCTTGCAGCGCCATTAATAAATGCTCAGTATCGAGCGTTAATAACACTAGGCGTTCATTGATATGCTCTAACTGGTCGCTTGATACGCTGATATTATTTTTCACTGTCAGTATCTCCTACAAAGTTAAGGCTAGGCTGCATCTGTTTAAGCGTGCTATCAATTTGCTGTTTTAGTTGTGGCTTGATCTGCTTTCCACCAACACAAAGAAAACGACCTGCACTGGTAAGCCCATCATCAACAATTTTGAGGTCATGGCATAGATCATTAAGCCGCTGGCTAAGTGCTGTCTGCTGGTTTGCGATTGCATCAAAAGCCCGTATGACCAATAACTGAAAGCGTGGGCTGATCCACATGGCATAACTATAGACAAGCTCACGGCATACAAACGTGCCTTGTTGCGAGTTACCACCTTGAATAACTTTGTAAGCTATTGAATTTGTTCCGTTACTCATATCTGAGGAACGCTCTATTTCATCAATTAAACCCTTTGTGGCTTCTAACCGCATGAAGTTACTGGCTTGGTGCTTCTTATTACTGCCACTGGCTCTATGTAGGTCGTTGAGTGAGTAAAGCCCATCTTTCATGCCTATGGTGCTGTTTGAGATAGTAAGCATGATTAAGCCCCCTCTACTGTTTGCTGTGCTGGCGTGTCTATCCAGTAAATTTTGAACGTCTTACCATTGCGTTTGACTGTCTTATCTTGAATAGCCACGCCTTGCGCTCTTAGCTCACTGATCCGCTGTAAAAAGCATGTGATTTGCCATAGATCAAAGGCTTCATAAGTAGATAGGCTGTGACCTGCCAGCATGTGATTATGGATAATCTGCTTATAGCTTTTTTTGGTTTGCCGTGTGCTCATGGTTTACACCTCGCTAGTGGTTGAGGTGTGAGAATTAAGCCATTCGTGAACGTCTGCATAGCTCCATGCTGTCATAGTTGGTGATAGCTTTCTGCCAGCTGGGAAACGTCCATCTTTTGACCATTCAAACAAGGTGGTTTTGCTAAAAGGTAGGAACGGCAAAATATCCTTTGCTCTGCCCATGCCAGTAGTAGGCAGTTGCATAGCTGGACTGTTTGCGGTGGTTGGTTCGGTGTCGTTCGAGGTATTATCAGTAAAGGGAATTACTGGCGTGTTTTGGTTTGGGTGTGTCATTAGATATAGCTCCATGTAGTAGTTTGGCGTTATGCCTCTGCTTACATGGGCTATGTTATGGACTGGGGTTATTTAAGGCATTGTAAATACAATCTGTAAATCGTATTTACGATTTCTTTTTAACATCTTTTAACTTCTTATTCGCATCTTGAAACAGAATATTTATATTATCTTTTTTGATGCCAAATATTTTCATTTCATCAATGTAGCTTGATAGCCCTGTTTGTGACGGCTTATTACTACTGTTTTCGCTGTCATTTTTAAAATGATAAGCGCTAATATCAGGGTTCAACAATAGGTCTTTTAAAACTGCTATTAGACAATAGGCGCTATCTTTTGGGGTTAAATCTTTATCATCGGCTGGCTTGTTTATCGGTTCAGCTTTGGCTTGTGCTAGTTGGTTTTCGAGGTCTGCTATTTGCTCTTTTAGCTTTTCGATAGTATCAGCATCGGCTTCGGTTTGGCTGAAAAGCTTGTCTAGGTCTAACTTGGGATAAAGCAAATCGTGAAAAGTAATTGAATAATCCTCTTTCACTTTACGATAATCAAGAATTTTGTTTTCGACAATTTCTTGCTTTCCATCTACGTGATAAGGCTCAATAGTACAGTTGATAATATTAATGTAGTTTGAACAGTTGTTTTCAATCAGCCTGTTAAAATTTCTATCACTGACAAAATAATAATCATTAACCCTCATGTCATATTTGATATCTGTTAAGACTATTTCATGGTTATTGAAACGACCTGATTTCCTTGTTATTACTTTTTTTTCTAACCAATCCACACTACCAATATAATGAAATACTGGATTTAGTTTACGACTTCGCACAAGTTGAATGATAGTTTCAATAAGTCTGTCCTGGTCTATTGAGCATTCTAAATTAAAATCATAGCTACACTTATCTGCTAAGTAGTCGGCAACATCATTCAATGTTAAAAATTCTTTAATATCATATAAAGCCACAATTCACACCCTTACACCCTTTAATCAAAATAGGTGCAAGGCAGTGACAGCATAAGGGTGTGAATAGCTGTCGTTCGGGTAATTAGTCCTAGCCTTGCATAGTTGGCGCTAAGCCTTAGCCTAGCTTTTGTTTGTGTTGTTTAAAGTCTGCATGGATCACGTTGTCCAGTTTGCCAGCATAAGCATCATCAATGAAGTTTGCCCATTGGTGCATCATGTCGGTTCTATACTTTAGGTGCTGCGCCCCGTTATAGGCTGCACTTATCTTGTTTTCTCTATCGTGTGCCAATTGCAACTCTATAGCTTCATGCATGTATTCTTGTTCGTGTAGCGTGGTACTGGCTAAACCCCTAAAGCCGTGCCCCGTCATCTCACCTTTATAGCCCATATTCCATAAGGCATTAATAAATGCGTTTTGACTGTATGGCTTGCGGGTTGAGGTATTAAAGAAAACGTACTGATCCGAAAAACCTAGCTCTTTGATCTGCTCTAATATTGCTAGTGCTTGCGGTGCTAATGGCACAATATGCAAGCGCCCTGCTTTCATCTTGTCAGCTGGTATCGTCCATAAGCCGCGCTTAAAATCTATATCTTGCCATTCCATGAAGCGGATCTCATTGGTACGTACAAACGTATAGCATAAAAACCATAAGCCCAGCTTCACCAGTACATCACCACCATAAGCATCAATGTCTTTTAGTAGCTTAGGTAGTTGCTGGCTAGTGATACGGTGGTGATTGGTCGTTTTGTGTGGTTTGATGGCTTCGGCTAGGTCGGTGGCTGGGTTGTGTGTGGCTAGTCCATTGCGTATGGCGTGTTTGAATATCTGCCCTACTTCTCTAATGGTACGCCTTGCCATTTCATTAGCGCCCCTTGCTTCTACTGCTTTGCCAATAGCCAGTATGTCAGGCGCGGTTATGTCGTTGATGCTCTTATGACCAATAGAGGGCTTTACATCGCGCATATAGGCGGAATAGTTACGGGAAAAGGTGCTTTCTGCTAGGTAGGTCTTGCGCTCGCTATACCATGACTGAGCTATGTTATCGAAAACATTTAAACCATTTTGACTGGCTTGCTGCTCTTTCTTATGGTCTTTTGGGTTCACACCATCGGCTATTAAGCGTTTTATCTCAATATTGCGTTGCCTTGCATCTTGCAAGCTCATGACTGGATAAGTGCCAATAGTGAGGGTTTGCTGCTTACCTTGCCAGCGATAAGCGCTGATCCATGACTTAACGCCCGTATATCTAACCCATAGTTGCAGCCCGTTACCGTCACTGTGCTTGTCAGGCCGCTTGCTCTCGATAGCCTTTGCGCTAGGTTGTAGCTTATTGATGACCGTATGAGTTAAGGGCATTGGACTATCCTTTGTTGGTATTGAAAGCATGTATAAACTCTAATACCAACAATAATACCAACATTCTATATAGGACGCTATACCCCTATATGATACTCAAAACCCAAAAAACGCCCAAAATAAAGGGCTGACGGTCTATGACGGTCAGCCCTTTATCAATGTTTGGTGGAGATGGCGGGAGTTGAACCCGCGTCCGCCAGCATTACGCTCATGAATCTACATGTTTAGTTTCTGTCTTTAGTTTTAATCCGCACCGATCCGACAGTCAGGATGGATTGGACGATTCTCTACTTTTGAACCCAAGCGATTGAGACAATCACTTGTGGCGAACCTATATGCGGACGCTTCAACTGGGCTAACCAACTATAGGTAATCGGCAGCGCAGTAAGCAGGGTTTAAGCTGCTAGAGCGTAAGTTTCGTCGTTTGCGACTATAACAATATATGTTTGATTAACGAGAGGACATACACTCTCGACATGCATCATTGAGTTTCATCACCAGCGTCGAAGCCAGAACATCCCCAATAAGACTGAGTATTATAGGTTAATTTACGCTTTTTCTCAACTAACATAAGCCTGTTATTACATTATTTTACAGGCTAACCATTGGTTTGAAAGCTCATTGCATTTGACCTTAATCACTCTAACTAATATATAAGGTCAATCATTAGATTTTCAATAGCTTATGGTTTATTTACAAAAGAATATTTATAAGACAAGATCAGGCCAAGACGGTGTTTAGCCATTTGCCGATATTTTGAATCTGCGGCATACAGACTTGATGTGCCATCGGGTAAGTATGGTATTCAACGTTGTAGCCTTTATTTGTCAATAACTGCTGCGCCTGCTCGCCGAGCATCACGGGTACGACTGGATCATGCGTACCATGCTCAATCAAAATCGGCAGGTCTCTATTGGCAGCACTATACTCAATATTGTCATTGGTTGCTAAGTAGGTAGAGAGCGTCATCAGACCCGCCAAGCGCTCTGGATGACTGAGCGCCACATGATAAGCAACCGCCCCGCCCTGCGAAAACCCAGCGATAACGATATGTTCAGGTTTGACGCCGCGCTCAATTTCACGGGCAATCAAATCGCGAATCTGCTGCGCGGATGTCTCAATTTGTGTCACATCAACTTTGCGCTCAAGACTCATCTCCAAAATATCATACCAAGCCGGCATCACCATCCCACCATTGACTGTGACAGGACGCTTGGGCGCATGCGGAAAGATAAACCGTACTGCCATGTCGTCAGCCAGTCCGAGCTGCGGCACCACAGGTTCAAAATCATGACCGCTGGCCCCTAAGCCATGTAACCAAATGACCGCTCTGTCTATCTTTTTTTGTGCCGGATTGTGCTCGGCGGTGACCACGTCTAGATACTTACTCATTATCGCTAGTTTCCTTTTATAAAGCATAAAATATGCATCAAATATAGAACTGAGATGGCGTTTGTATCGCCTTTATCCCTATTATTTTCATCAATTTTTCACAGTGTTTTGCACTGACTGACAAAATCCAGTCACGCTTTTGTGCTACGATAATTATAGACTCTGCTACAACTGATACCAATTGCTGCAGAGCAAGTACGACTGATATCAAACACTGCGCTCACTACTGTATGACGCCTTATTTATATTTTTCAATCTCATATCACCAGTGCCCTATATAGCAGGCACCCTTTAATAAAGATATTACGTTTATGACCCATATTTTACTGGTAGAAGATGATCCTGCAATTGCAATGTCCCTCAAAGTTACTTGTAAACGTGAGGGCTGGCAGATGACGTGGCTCGATAACGCCAGTAGTGTATTGCCAATGCTACACAGTAATGAGGCGCAAGATTTATCGGCTATTATTCTAGATGTTGGGCTGCCCGATGGTGATGGGCTCAGTCTCTGCCAGCAGATACGCCATACACCGGATATCGGCCGATTAAAAGATATCCCTGTGGTGTTTTTGACCGCGCGTAGCGATGAGGTTGACCGTATCTTAGGGCTTGAGATGGGCGGTGATGACTACTGCGCCAAGCCTTTTAGCCCTCGTGAGCTGGTCGCACGCCTAAAAGCCATTTGGCGTCGTGAGCAGCTGCTCTTTGAGCAATCAGCGGCAACGGCGGCTGTTACTGAGGCGGCTGAGAACGCCAATCAGCATGTATCTGCCCTTTCCTCTGGCAGCACTCCTGCTCACCATCTATCAGGGCAAGCCTTGAGCTTTGAGTGTCAATCTGGCATCTGGCATTACCAGCCGCTCAATTACTCTTTGATGTGGCAAGATACAAAACTGGAGCTGAGTAATACCGAGCGTAAGATTTTATTAACCTTATTACAAGCGCCCAATCAAGTCTTTAGCCGTGAGCAGCTGCTAAATGCGGTAAGCGACTATCCTGATCATCGCCTCGCGCGGACGATAGACAGTCATATCAAATCTATCCGTAAGCAGCTGGCGATCGTCGATCCTAGCCGCGATGTTATCTACACGCATCGCGGTTTGGGGTATGCTTTATGCCCAGCTTAGCTCATCCGCTATAGTCAATTTACTCTAAAAATGACATAGCTCTGCTGGGATGAATTTTGCGCAGCCTCTGTGATAACAGCACGCAAGTAAAATTTATACCAGTAGCGCGTTTAGATTTATAACAATTTTAATTTGAACTGACTATATACTCATTTATGATATTACTAAAGTGCTAAAGACATGAACGCTCCTGATAAGAGTCATCGTCCCCTTGACAAAACACCTGCTAATCAGAGCAATTGGTATGCCAAACTGCACCCCATTGGAACCACGCAACAAACCCGCAGTCCGAAACGCCTGCTAAATTTGAGCATATTTTTTCGGATTTGGCTTGCAGTCGCATTAGTGCTAAGCATTTGCGGTGTGGTCGCTTTCACGCAGCTGTTTGGCTACGTCAAACCCACCGCCCAACAAGTCATCGAAGACACGTTGCTAGATACCAGTAAACTGCTGGCTGCGACGCTGCAGCTACCATTGGCATCAGGGCAATTGTACGATGATACTTATCAAGCCACCCTTGATGCGACGCTCAAGCACACTTCAGGCGCGCGCTCTACCCTCGAGCCTACCCAAGAATCCTCAAACAATAACAACTCTCGCGTTTATGTAACAGACGCGAATGGCGTGGTCATATATGACTCTCTGCCTACCCCGCTCAATGCCGAAGGTCAGGACTATAGCCGCTGGAATGATGTGTACCTTACGCTGCAGGGGCGCTACGGCGCGAGGAGCACGGCAGATATCAATAGCACTCGTGGTAGCTCTATTATGTATGTAGCGCAGCCTATCATCGATAGCAGAGGTGCCGTGATCGGTGTCGTCAGTGTTGGCAAACCGGTCGATAGCGTGCTGCCGTATCTTGATAATACCCGCAATCGCATGCTCATTACCGCGCTGCTGATGAGCATTGCCGCTCTTATCCTCGCAGGACTGGTGGCATGGTGGCTCAAACAGAGCATTACTTTGGTCACGCACTACACCAATGCCTTAGCTGAAGACACCAAAAAACCCTATTTTTATTTCGGTCATGAGCTCAACAGCTTGACAGATACGATCGAGTCTATGAAACATCGGTTAGAAAACCGCGCCTATGTCACCGACTATGTCCATACCTTGACTCACGAACTCAAAAGCCCGCTAACCGCCATTCGTGCTAGTAGCGAGCTATTAGAAGATGAGCAACTAGATGCAGAAGATCGGCAGATGTTAAACCACTCGGTCGCTGAACAAAGCATCAAAATGCAGCAGCTGATTGATCGTTTATTACTACTGGCCAAGGTCGAGCAACCTACCTTTAAGCTCAATCGGCAACTGACAGCGCTACTGCCAGTATTGCAAACCCTCACAAAAAACAACAGCGCCAAACTACAACAGCAAAACCTACCACCTATCAAGATTTATAGTGAGGATAAATGTGTGACTGACTTGGTCATCGCCGAGGCTCCAATACGGGCCAATGCGTTGACAAACCCGCATGTCTTTGCTGATCCGTTTTGGTTGGTACAAGCGCTACAAAATGTGTTAGATAATGCCATTTATTTTGCCAACACTGAGGTCACCCTTACTGTGTATAGCCACTCTCACGATAGTAGCGACAAAACCGTGACCATTGATATCTTTAATGATGGCAAACCACTGCCCGAATACGCCCTCTCTAAAGCGTTTGATCGCTATTTTAGTCTCTCGCATCAAAGCCTGCAGACCCATCCCTCAACCTATCAAGCACCCGATCAAACCAATCAGACTGCGCCTGATCAGGCTAATACAGCGCTTAAAAAAGGCACGGGTCTGGGCCTCACCTTAGTCAAGCAAGTAATCGAACACCATGGCGGTCATGTGAAGATCCGTAATATCGGCACAGAGCAAGCCTTTGCTAGACATGACAAAAGTCCAAACGCTGGTGTCAGCGTACGCATTACCTTACCGCTGGCTTAAAACACACCCGTTATACCAATTCATCGATTTTTCATCAGAACTGCACAGGATTTCTACTCGCTTGTCTTACGATGACGTTATACACATTCATCACTTATCTTAGGAGTAGAGACCGCATGCCACAGTTATCAATGCATCCGTCTATTGTCAAAAACTTAGTGGGGCAAAGCCGTCAGTGTTGTGCTCAGACTTTATCCGGCCAAGGGATAGATAGTATCGCGTTTGGTCATTGGCTTGCCATACCCAGTCAGCAGCTACTATTGATATTTCGGCATCAGCAGTGCGTGGCGATTGATACCTATCCGCTGGCAGCGTAACTGATTGACCACTCACAAAAAAGCCCTTTAGCATTTTTAGTCATGGCACACTAAAGACGCTAAAGGGCTGCAAACAGTTAAATAAAATATATACAAACCTACCTATTTATTACTATAATAGATAGATTATATCTATAATATAGAGAGCAAGTTATGGGGAAACTGGTTAGTATTGGGGAGGCTGCCAAACATTTCGGGGTTGCTCAATCCACATTAAGACGTTGGGATGAGGACGGTACGTTAG
>NZ_CAJHBJ010000019.1:0-54435 GCF_904846595.1 Psychrobacter sp. HII-4
ACTCTTTTTTGCCGCTTCATCGTTAAAAATAAGCGCTTAGAATGACTAAACTTATTATTTTTAACATCGAATCGCCTAAAAAATAGTCGCTGTCAGTGCCATGGTCGAATGTTCAACACGCCCTAATAATTTTAATTGTAAACTCTATGATAGTACATCGTTTGATAAACAAGTCACTAGTAAATAGTAATGGATTCAAGCCGCTAGTATCGTTACACAACTTTTGTAACTCGTCCCAAGCTTTACAGTTGCCGTAACTGCATATCGATTAGGCCTTTCGATTAAGTCTGGCTAGAGGCCGCTTCTAAATCAGCGCGCGCGTTATCAATTCTCGATAGCAATGCAGCTTCAAACTCACCTTCTGCAAAGACGACTAGACCAGAATGGGCCCCGCAAAAGTTACGCACCTCTCGCCACTCGTGAGCAAGCTTTGTCGCCCAGTCGCAGTACGCTTTGCCAGCGTCAGGCTCATCTTTTAATGCTTTAAGTGTGGTCGCATGTAGGTTGATACCGGCTTGCACATCATTAAACTTCTTTGATGGCGGTATCTCAAAGGTATCGTCGACATAGAGGCTTTGACTGGCAGGGTGATAGACGAGAAGCGAGCCTGAATGTACGGAGTCGTCTGGGGCGATGTAATAGATACCTTTTGGTTGTGAAAACTGTAGCTCAGGATAGCGCTGGGCTACAGCTTCGCTTTCTACGTAATCCTTGCTCCAGTTGACCTCGGGTACCTGCTTATGATGGCGAGCGCTACCATAAAAAGTAGCGTGCGGAAAATCCTTGGCAACGCGCGCACAGTGTACGGTGTGAAAAGGATGTACATTGAGCACGGCTTCAATATCTTTACCATTATTGGTCAGCGCCAGCACTTGCTCGCGCACCTCACCAGTTAAAGTATAGCTATCTAGCAAAATAAACTTCCCTGATGCTAGCTTAACGAGCGCTGATTGATTACCGATATCGACCATACCATTTCTGACAAAAGAGCCTCTAATGTTCCAAAACCCAGCGCCTAGGTCATGTATCTGATCTTTTTTAAATTCTTCTGACATATAAGCCTCTATAGTGAATGACGTTCACGAATGTATAAAAGTAGTCTTTTAAGTGGTTTTTGAATAATTCTTTTTATTCATTCGGGAACCATAATACGCTTAATTAGATAGACTTATCCCTACGGTAACTTTTGTTGTACAGGGAACATACAAGCCAAGTATGTAAGTCAGTTACGGACAGTCAGCGTAATCATAATTCGATATACGCGGGTTTATGCTATAGTCTTCTCGACCACATAAGAACTGATCAAAGCGGGTATCGCCATTGATATGACGCTGCATCCACGCGATACTAGGCTTGCTTAGTAGCTTTTCATTCAAGCGGTAACTTGGACAGAGATGGCTGGCGTTATTGACCTCAATCTTCATCTTAGGCCCTGTCGCTTGTTTATAAAACAAATTGGTATACTTGTTATTAGCCGCAATAACATCGTACTCACAGGAGATAACAAAAGTCGGCGTTGTTACTTCACCATAGCTTCTATCATGATAAGGGGCGAGTGGCATAATGGCGCGTACGTTGCTACGCGTAGATGCCAGTTTGAGCGCGCCGCCCCCGCCCATGGACCAACCAATTGCCCCTAAGCGATCAGGATCTACTATATTGCCTACTGTATTATCGCTGATTACATAATCTAAAGCGTGGCTTAGCTGCTTAGCGCGGCTATCGGGTCTATCATAAATAGAGTTGGTATTCATTGTAATCACGACAAAGCCCCAAGCAGCTAGGCGGGGTCCCAACCATTTAATCGACGATTCATAAGAGACGTAGCCAGGTATCACAGCAATTGCGCCCAAACGTCCGCAGTTGCCAGCGTTAGTCGGATAGTAAATAGTGCCACCGCCAAAGCCGTCTACTAACTCACGTGGTACTTTTTTGCTAGCAATGTTAAAGGGTCCGTTATTTTTTGTTTGACTTAAATTATCAGCGCTAATTGCACTGTCAGAAATACAAGTTACATCTTGGTTTAGCGATGCTACCGATGTTGAGGTTGGCGTTGGCACTGTCTGTGTCGTTTCTATTAGTGCAATCTTAGCTGAAGCAGGCGCTGTAGACAGTAGCGCGTAGGTAGCTATTGTGATTGCAGCTATACTCAAACGCGTTAGGCAATTCATCATAGTAGTTGTCTTTTGATATTTGATAGTTGTCTTTTAAAAAGTTCAGTGCATTGCTTAATAGTCAATCTTAACAAGAGAGTAAGCTGATAAAAGCCGATTTACAATAGGTTTTAATAATTAATGTGTCAAAGGGAGCGATGTATAAGTTTAGGACTTGTTGGACGTTGTTTTTGCTGGACGTTTAAGAATGTCCATACTCAGATAGAACACCGAGGCACTTGAGAGCCTAGGTGATAAGTATCAATAACATTTTGTGCCCTTAAAACCGATATCGCTCGTGCTATAGTACTTCATTAATTAATAAGCGCTAAGGGTAGGTAATTAAAATACCTAGAGCGCTACTTTCTTTTTACTTACGCTTTTTAGCGTCCAATACAGTTAGCACTATTTTGAAACCAATACATCATACAACAAGTCGCAACGTCGCCGACGCTCACCACTCAAACGGCGAGAGAGCATATCACGCAAACACGCCACACCATTCGCCTTCGTGGGTATTAAAGCTGACCATGGGGCTTATCGGCATGTTTGCTTTTTTGCAGGTCTATTCTGTGCAGGCTATCTTGCCAGTGCTTATCACAGATTTTGCTGCCACAGAAGTACAGGCGGGTATGGTGGTTGGCGCGACGGTACTGGCGATTGCAATTATGTCGCCTTTTTTGGGCATGCTGTCTGATGCTGTCGGCCGTAAGGTGTTTATTGTTGGTGCTTTATTGTTTTTGGCGATACCAACGGCGCTTATCGCTCAAAGCCCGAGCATCGGCTGGATGGGGGTTTGGCGGTTTTTGCAGGGGTTGTCTGTACCCGGTATCACGGTGGTGACGATTGCTTATATCGGCGAGGAGTTTGAGGGGCGTGCGGTCACAGAGCTGATGTCGTTTTATGTATCAGGCTCGGTGCTTGGCGGCTTTATGGGCCGGTTTTTGCTGGGGCATTTGCATGAGCTGCTCGGCTGGCGTGCAGGCTATTATGTGATGGCGGCGATGACGTTACTTGGCGCTTTATGGGTCACTAAGATGCTGCCTGCGTCGCGGCAGTTTGTGGCCAATCCAAACTTTCGCTCGGCGATACAGACGCTCGGCGAGCACTTAGTCAATCGTTACGTGGTCACCGCCTGCTTACTTGGCGCTTGCGTGCTGTTTTCGTTGGTTGGCTGTTTTACCTTTATCAATTTGCACCTTGCAGATACGCCTTATGAGCTGAGCACTGGGGCGCTTGCGAATATTTTTGCCGTGTATTTACTGGGGGTGATCATCACGCCGCTTTCTACCACATTGCTGCGCCGCTTTGGCTCAGCGCGTACGGTACGTGTGGCCGTGGTGATCTCTATGCTTGGCGTACTGCTGACATTGGTCGCGCCGCTTTGGGGCGTGGTGATTGGGCTGGCGGTGATGTCGTCTGGAGTGTTTATTACCCAGTCGGCGACCATCAGTTATATCGCGGTCAATGTCAAAAAAGGCCGCTCTTTGGCGTCGGGTCTATATTATATGGGTTACTATGCAGGCGGCACGCTGGGTGCATGGCTGGGCGGTATCACCTATGCGCGCGGACAGTGGTCGCTGACGGTGTGGCTGCTATTATTCGTACAAGTATTAGCGCTGCTGATTGCAAGTTTTGGCATGATAAAAACCAAGTCAAAAGCTGCTTAGCCTACCACTTACGCAAGCTCACTTTACAGCACATTTAAATTTTTTTAGTATTAAGCGTATCTTGATTTGAAATTATTAGTATTCAAATGGCCAAAACTTGCAAACTGAATTACTAAGCCATGTTAAAACACGAAAATAACGAACACCCTCAAAGGAAATGAGATTTATGTCAAATGCTTATCATAGCGCCCCGTCTGCTTACGATTATCCGCTGATTATCAAGCAGCTATTGAACCGTGCTAAGACGGTCTCGCTCGAGCAAGAAATCATCTATGCAGATAAACAGCGCTTTACTTATCAAGAGTTGTTTACGCGTATCAATCGCTTAGCCAATGTGCTGGCAGACCTTCACTTAGATGCCGGCGACGTGATTGCGGTCATGGACTGGGACAGCCACCGCTATCTTGAGTCTTATTTTGCGATTCCGATGTCAGAGTATATCTTACAAACGGTCAATATTCGCCTATCACCAGAAAAAATCCTCTATACCATCAACCACGCCAAGCCCAAAGTGCTGTTGCTCAACTCTGAGTTTGCGCCGTTGGTCAAAGACTATCAGTTTGAAAACTCCAGTATCGAGCATATCATTTGGCTAGATGATAATGGGGTGTCGCACGAGGGCGTGTTTGGCGGCAATCAAAACCGCGTCACAGGAGAGTATGAGGCACTGCTGGCAGCGGCTGATAGTGAATTTGATTTTCCGGATTTTGATGAAGATACCATCGCCACGACTTTTTATACCTCAGGTACGACAGGCGATCCAAAAGGCGTGTTTTTTAGCCATCGTCAACTGGTGCTGCATACGCTCACGGAAGCAGCGACTTTGGGTATGTTGCCCAACAAGCAAGGCGTCAGCTACGGCGACGTCTATATGCCCATGACGCCGATGTTCCATGTACATGCATGGGGTTTTCCGTTTACCGCCACCATGGTCGGCCTAAAGCAAGTTTATCCAGGTCGTTATGCGCCTGATACTTTGCTCGATCTCATCATCAATGAAAAGGTCAGCATTACACATTGTGTGCCGACGATTTTGCAAATGGTGCTAAAAGAAGCACAAGAACGCGAGGTTAGCTTCAATGGCCTAAAAATGATCATCGGCGGCTCAAGATTGACAGAGGGTCTGGCAAAGGCTGCGTTAGCACAAGGCATTGAGGTCTATACCGGCTACGGTATGTCAGAGACAGCGCCTTTGATTAGCCTGACGGAGTTTAGCCTTGATGAGCCTGAAATGAGCGAAGAAGAGGATGTTGCGCGCCGCTGTATGACCGGTAAGCCAGTACTGATGGTCGATGCGCAGATATGGGGCGAAAACAACCAGCCAGTAGGCACAGGCAAAGATAAGACAGGCGAGCTGGTACTACGAGCGCCGTGGCTAACCCAAAGCTATCTAAAAAATGACGATGCTGGCAAAGAGCTGTGGGAAAACGGCTATATGCACACTCAAGATATCGCATACATACGCCCTGATGGCTATATCCGTATCACTGATCGTCTAAAAGATGTGATCAAATCAGGCGGTGAGTGGATATCATCATTAGAGATTGAGACGATTTTGTCGCTACATCCAGCGGTGGCTGATGTCTCGGTGATTGGGGTGCGTGATAAGCAGTGGGGCGAGCGTCCGCTGGCGCTGGTTGTCCTAAAACCTGCCTGCCAAGATACTAAAGTCGAAGATATCAAAGCCATCGCAGAAAAAGCAGTCGAGCGTGGTATCATCCCTAAATATGGCGTCCCAAGTCAGTTTAAGTTTGTCGATGATTTGCCAAAGACCTCAGTCGGAAAACACGATAAAAAAGTCATGCGAGAAATGTACGCCGATCAAACAGAGGTTTGATAGACAAAAATGGGCACCCATGATGCCCCTGCCTATGCTAAAATATCGATGAGAATATAGGCATAATAGTTGACGTTTATCGATTGCTCTGCTACATTTTAAACCGATACATAACGTATCGGTTTTTTAGTTCTGGTAAGGATGACCAGTACCTCATTTAGACATGTTGTTATGATAATGTCTGATAAGGCCTTATTGCCCCACCTATCGTCACGCTAAGGACAGCTATTATGAGCGACACCATTCAAACTCCTATTGCCACTCAAGAGTCAGCCACCAATATGGCCGACAGCGCCTCTCAATTTGCAGATATCTACCACGCCTCAATTCATGATCGAGAGCAATTTTGGGCGGAGCAAGCAAAGCGTATCTATTGGCACAAAGAGCCTGAGCAAATCCTCGATGACAGCAATCTGCCCTTTGCCAAATGGTATGTCGGCGGCGAAACCAACCTATGCTATAACTGTGTCGATCGTCATCTAGCAGAGCGCGCCGAGCAAGATGCTTTTATTTGGCTGTCTTCTGAGATTAACCAAGAGCTGATCGAGACTTTTCCTGCTATTGTTGATGCGTTCAAGGACTTGGGTAACCATGTCGAGCTATATACCGATTATGCCAAGCGCCGCCTGACCTACAATGACCTTTATAAAGAAGTCAATTATTTTGCCGATGTGCTACAGCGTCATGGTATCGGCAAGGGCGACCGAGTCATCATCTATATGCCGATGATTTTAGAAGCCGCTTATGCCATGCTGGCCTGCGCTCGTATCGGTGCGGTGCACTCGGTGGTATTTGGTGGCTTTGCCGCGCACAACCTCGCCATTCGTATGGATGATGCCGAGGCAAAAATGGTCATCACTGTCGATGCAGGTCTACGCGGCGGTAAAGTGGTCAATTATAAGAGTTTGGTCAATCAAGGTGTGGCGCAAGCAACGGTCAAGCCCGAGCATGTATTGGTGGTCAATCGCGGGGTTCTACCATTTGAGCCGCAAGCCATCGATGTCGACTATGCTGAGCAGCGCCGCATTAGCTGCGAAGCCAATGCCATTGTTGAGCCGGTGTGGCTAGAGTCCAACACACCATCTTATTTGCTTTATACCTCAGGTACGACCGGTACACCCAAGGGTGTGCAGCGCGATACCGGCGGTCATGCAGTCGCCCTGACCACCTCGATGGATTATATCTATGATGGCAAGGCAGGCGAGACCTTTTGGGCGATATCAGATATCGGCTGGGCGGTCGGGCATTCTTATACCATCTATGCGCCATTGCTCGCTGGTATGACCAGTGTGATGTATGAAGGTCTGCCGCATCGCCCAAACCCAGGTATCTGGTGGCGCATCGTCGAGGCCAATAAAGTCAATATCTTATTTACCGCACCGACGGGTGTGCGTATGCTCAAGAAGCAAGATGAGACATGGATGACGCGTTATGATGTCTCAAGCGTCAAGTCGTTTTTCTTAGCAGGCGAGCCACTTGATGAGTCAACAGCCAATTGGCTGACCAAGCATTTAGGCGTTCCGATCTTAGACCACTACTGGCAAACAGAGTCCGGCTGGCCGATTTTGAGCAACACGCCCAAGTTCAATCACAAACCGCACAAGCAAGGCTCACCTGGTTATCCCATGTATGGCTATGATGCTCGCGTTCTCAACGAAGAGACGGGCGAGCCATGTGCGGCAGGCGAAAAAGGATTGCTGGCGATTAGTGCACCACTACCGCCTGGCTGTCTCACCACCGTATGGCGCAACGATGAGCGCTTTATGAGTAGCTATTTTGGCTTGTTTGATGGTCAGCAGTACTCAACCTCAGACTATGCAGTCACTGATGAAGACGGCTATTTTTATATCTTAGGGCGTACCGATGATGTGATCAATGTCGCCGGTCATCGTATCGGTACCCAAGAGGTAGAAGAGGCCATCAGTACCCATCCTGAGATGGCGGAATGCGCGGTCGTCGGTATTGCAGATGAGTTAAAAGGCGAGCTGCCGATTGCTTTTTGTGTGTTAAAAGATCATGAACAAGTGAAAACGACCGAAAACCGCTTTCGTATTGAGCAGCAGGTCATCGGTGCGGTGGTAAAATCGCTTGGCGGTATCGCAAGGCCGGCAGCTATTTATTTCCCGCAAGCACTGCCAAAGACCCGCTCTGGCAAAATCTTGCGCCGCGCTATTCGTGCCTTAGCAGAAAACAAACCCACAGGCGATATGTCGACACTCGATAACCCAACTGCAATCGATGCAGTCAAACAATCTATGCAGGATTACTAGGACACGCCCGAATCTTCTCTTATGGCGGCTTGCCCAATAAGTCAAAATACAATCTAAATACTAAAAAGCTCATGCTCGCTCATGGGCTTTTTGGTTTTTGATGATAAGAAAATGCAGATAGGCAAAAATCTTAGATAAAAGTTTGATAAAGCCCTTGACCCTAAATTTGTTTTATTGCTATAGTCAATAACGATACAAAATAAATCATTTTAAATTAATTGTTAATCCAATAAAAACTTTTGGTTTTTTATCCCTTTTAAGTATAACTAGACACCTCGACAAGGTCGTCTCGCAGACAAGATAAGGATATCTTATGCACCACGTTCAGCAGCTCATCAATGGTCAGTTTGTAGACTCTACTACCAACGAGTGGATCGATATCACCGATCCTGCTAGCCAAGAGGTCATCGCCAAAGTGCCGCAGACCACGGATGATGAAATCAATCAAGCCGTCGCCGCGGCTCAAACAGCCTTTCAAACATGGCGCAAAACACCCATCACCACGCGCGCACGTATCTTTTTAAAATACCAGCAATTGATTCGCGAGCATATGGATGAGCTGGCAGAGACTTTGACAGCAGAGCAGGGCAAAACCATCGCTGATGCGCGCGGGGATGTGTTCCGCGGTTTAGAAGTGGTCGAGCATGCTGCAGGTATTGCCAACCTACAAATCGGTGATTTTGTCGAAAATGTCGCTTCAGGCGTTGACACTTATAGTATCTGGCAGCCGCTTGGGGTTTGCGCGGGTATCACGCCATTTAACTTCCCAGCGATGATTCCGTTATGGATGTTCCCGATGGCGATTGCCACGGGCAACACTTTTATCCTAAAGCCGTCTGAGCAAGACCCGATGGTAACCATGCGTCTGGTAGAGCTGGCCGTCGAAGCGGGTGTCCCTGAAGGCGTGCTAAACGTCGTACATGGTGGCAAAGCCACAGTTGATGCCATCTGTGATCATCCAGATATCAAAGCGGTATCGTTTGTCGGCTCTAGCGCTGTGGGTAAGCATGTCTATGAGCGTGCCAGCCAATCAGGCAAGCGTGCTCAGTGTATGATGGGCGCAAAAAACCACGGCGTTATCTTGCCAGATGCCAATAAAGAGCAAACGCTCAATCAGCTAGCGGGCGCAGCCTTTGGGGCAGCAGGTCAACGCTGTATGGCGCTATCTGTCGTGGTGCTGGTCGGTGCGGCAGGCGAGTGGATCGATGATATAAAGGCCAAAGCTGAGAGCCTAGTGGTATCTGCTGGTAAAAACGATAAGGATTTGGGGCCACTGATTTCTCCTGCGGCAAAAGCACGCGTTGAGCATCTCATCGGTACAGGGGTAGAAGAAGGGGCGAGCTTGCTGCTTGATGGTCGTGGTATCACGGTTGAAGGGTTTGAAAAAGGCAACTTTGTAGGACCGACTATCTTTGATAATGTCACAAGCGACATGCAAATCTATAAAGAAGAGATCTTTGGCCCTGTGCTGTGTATCATGCGCGCCGATAGCTTAGATGAGGCGATTGAGCTACTCAATGCCAACCCGCATGGCAACGGCACTGCTATCTTTACCCAATCAGGGGCCGCAGCACATAAGTTCCAGCAAGACGTGCAGGTCGGGCAGATCGGCATTAACTTGCCAATTCCTGTGCCACTACCAATGTTCTCATTCTCAGGCTCACGTGCCAGTAAACTCGGTGATTTGGGTCCTTATGGCAAACAAGCGGTGCAGTTTTATACCCAAACCAAGACGGTTACAGCGCGCTGGTTTGATGACGAGGCCAGCCGCGGGGTCAATACCACTATTTCGATATAAGGCCTTAGTCTGGGTCAGTGCGGTATAGTGTCTATCTTGCTGATTGTCGCCATGTGTGTTTTTGCCATGCAAGTATGTGTCGATGATGTTATACCGCTGTTATACTGTATGACCGACACGGTATCAACCATACCGTTAACCGACGTTAAAACAGGCACGGCTGACCCATTTTTATTCTATTTTTAATGCATGCACAAGGATGACCCCATGGATTTTTCATTGACCGACGACCAGATCGCCTTTCGCCAAACCGCCAAACAGTTCGCTCAAAAAGAGCTCAAACCAAACGCCGCTGAGTGGGACCGCACCTCACATTTCCCAGTCGATGTCATCAAAAAAACCGGCGAGCTTGGTTTTTTGGGGCTCTATACCAACCCAGAGTATGACGGCCTTGGGCTACCACGCTTAGACTCCGCCATGGTGTTTGAGGAGCTGGCATGGGGCGATACCGCGGTCGCCGCTTATATGAGTATTCATAATATGGCAGGCTGGATGATCGGTGAGTATGGCAGCGATACTCTGTGTAAAAAATATCTACCAAAGATGGTCAGTGGTGAGTGGCTGGGCAGTTATTGCTTGACCGAGCCCAATGCCGGCTCGGATGCGGCCTCACTACGCAGTAAAGCCGACAAGCAGGACGACTACTATGTGTTAAATGGCGAAAAGACCTTTATCTCGGGCGCAGGCGCGACCGATGTACTGGTCGTCATGGCACGAACAGGCACCGCCGGACCCAAAGGTATATCGGCGTTTGTCGTCGATGCCCATAGCGATGGCATTGAGTACGGCAAAAACGAGAACAAAATGGGCTGGAAAGCACAGCCCACACGCACCATCAGCTTTAAAAATGTCAAAGTCCCAGCCGAAAATCTAATCGGCGAGGAAGGCCAAGGTTTTCGTATTGCGATGAAAGGCTTGGACGGTGGACGTATCAATATCGGTATCTGTGCGGTCGGTACAGCGCAGTCGGCGCTTGAGACCGCGACCAATTATGTGCAAGAGCGTAGCCAGTTTGGCAGTCCGATTGCCAGTCTGCAGTCGGTGCAATTCAAGCTTGCTGATATGTTGACCCAGACCATTACCGCACGGCAAATGCTGTATCTGGCGGCCAACAAAGTCGACAATCAAGACAGCCAAGCATCGACCTATTGTGCGATGGCAAAGCGTCTGTCTACCGATCTTTGCTTTGATGTGGCCAACCAAGCACTACAACTGCATGGCGGCTATGGCTATCTCAATGAGTATCCGCTTGAGCGTCACGTGCGAGACTTGCGCGTCCATCAGATATTAGAAGGCACCAATGAGATCATGCGCGTGATCGTCTCGCGTCAGCTGATGCAAGATGATGCGCTGAGCCAGCTACGCTAATCTTGGTATTCAGTGTTTATGGCGTGTCTTCATTTCAAAAATAGTGATAAAAATAAAGGATTACTTATGACGGATTACACCAATCTCAATCTAGCTATTGATGGTCACATCGCCACCGTGACGCTAAATAATCCACCTGCTCATACGTGGACGATGGATAGTCTGCCCGCGCTTAAGCAGTTGGTGACGGATCTTAATGCCAATGATGAGGTATATGCCCTAATCATTCATGGCGATGGTGAAAAGTTCTTTTCAGCAGGGGCGGACCTAAATAATTTCTCAGACGGTGACAAAGGCCGAGCCATCAGTATGGCCATTGCTTTTGGCGAAGCGTTTGAAGCCTTATCTGCTTATCGTGGCGTTAGTATTGCAGTCATCAACGGCTACGCGATGGGCGGCGGGCTTGAGTGTGCGCTGGCTTGTGACATCCGTATCGCAGAAGCACACGCCCAAATGGCACTACCAGAGACAGGTGTGGGATTATTACCTTGTGCTGGTGGCACACAAAATCTGCCGATGCTGGTGGGTGAAGGCTGGGCCAAGCGTATGATATTGTGCGGCGAACGCGTCGATGCCGAGACGGCCTTGCGTATCGGCTTGGTTGAGGAAGTCGTGGACAAAGGCGCAGGACTACAAGCAGCACAAGCGTTGGCAAAAAAAGCCGCCAAACAGTCTCCTGTTGCCGTTAGTTATTCTAAAGCGCTTATCCAAGCAGCTAGATATAACCCGCCTGCCCAAAACCTCATCCATGAGCGCGAAGCATTTGTAAAGCTGTTTGATACCGAAGATCAGCGCGAAGGCGTGCAAGCATTTTTAGAAAAACGTCAGCCAACTTGGCAAAATAAATGCCCAAGACTGTATTGATAAAACGCCCTAATATTCATTTTACTTTTTGTAGGTCTTTTTATGACAACCTCAACAGATAACAATAATCAAGACGCTGCTACGCCTGCCGCGCCAGTATTGTTTGATACTGAACAGACAGACTGTGGTCATCTCATTGGTATTATGACGCTTAACACACCAAAATCTCTAAACGCCCTAAGTGTCGAGATGTGTCAATTGTTGGCTGTGCAATTAGAGCAGTGGGAGCGTGACGAGCAGATAGTAGCGTTGGTGCTCAAGGGCGCAGGCGACAAGGCGTTTTGTGCAGGTGGTGATATTCGCAAGCTATATGACAGCATGTCAGAGTCTGCACCACTACCTAACCCTTATGCGACAGAGTTTTTTGGTCATGAGTACCGTCTCTATCGGCAGATGCATTTTTATTCCAAGCCGCTGATACTCTGGGGCGATGGCATCATCATGGGCGGTGGTATGGGGCTGATGGCAGGGTGTAGTCACCGTGTGGTCACTGAGCGTACGCGCTTTGCCATGCCTGAGGTGACCATTGGGCTGTTCCCTGATGCCTCTGGTAGTTGGTTTTTGCAGCGTATACCCGCCAAGATGGGATTGTTTTTAGGTCTGACTGGGGCGATGTGTAATGGCAACGATGCCATCTTGTCCAATTTAGCTGAGTATGCCGTGAGCAGCGGCGATTATGATGGCATCTTACAACGTCTCAAACAAAGCGATTGGCAGCAAGCCGCCGACCGTACAGACAGCAGTCATCAGCGCCAGCATAACAGCGCGCACGATATCGTCAGCCGTGCATTAGCGGCGCAGCCTGTCACTGAGTTGCCCGCTAGCAAGCTGGCCACTTATTGGCATGCCATTGGACAGTTAATGAATAGCGGCGGGTTGGGTGACATTGATGCCATCTTGCAAAGCGACGCGGCGTTGGAGAAGTTAGATGCCGACTTTGCGCAAGACAGCTGGACACAGCGCGCTGTTGCCACTTATCGAGCAGGCTGCCCTGTGACAGTGGCATTGACTTACGCACTGTATCATCAAGTCGCAGACCTATCGCTTGAGCAGGTCTTGTACCTAGAAGCCAATGTCGCTGTACACTGCGCTGCCAACCCTGACTTCAAAGAAGGCGTACGGGCGCTGCTGATTGACAAAGACCGTAACCCCAATTGGTCGCGTTCATTGGCAGACTGTCTCAGCGCCGATGGACAGGCATACATTTATCAGCATTTCACCAATCCCTATGCGGCAGGCGGGCATCCATTGGAAGGCTGGCTGGGCAGTGAGGCTTTGGGGAGCCAGATTGTCAATCACTAACAATCTACTAAAAATAAGAGCAGATATGCCTAGGCAGCCGAGCAGGCGCTACTGGCAATAACATAAAAAAATCAATCATCAAGGAGTGATGAGATGGGTATGAAGGACACAAATACCAAAAATGCAGCAAAGAGTGCCGAGGCAAAACCAACGATTGCCTTTATTGGTCTTGGTAATATGGGCGCACCGATGGCAGAAAACCTATTAAAGGCAGGCTATCCGCTATCAGTATATGACTTATCTGCAGAAGCATGCGAGCGCCTGCAGCAAGCAGGTGCCAGCGTCGCTACCAGCCCAAAAGAGGCGGCGAGCAATGCGAATGTTGTGATTAGTATGTTGCCAGCGGGCAAGCACGTCCATTCTGTCTATATAGGTGAAAATGGATCTGATGGCTTGCTAGCAGAGCTGCCCAAGGGCACACTGGTCATCGATAGTAGTACCATCGCTGCCGCTGACGCCAGATTGGTAGCAGACGCCGCAACTGGTCTTGGTATAGACTTTTTAGATGCGCCCGTCTCTGGCGGTACAGGCGGTGCTATCGCTGGTAGTTTGACCTTCATCGTTGGCGGTAGTGCCGACGCATTTGTCAAAGCGGAGCCGATACTGGCGGTGATGGGCAAAAACATCTTTCATGCAGGCGAGCATGGAGCAGGACAGGTCGCCAAAATTTGTAATAATATGCTCTTAGGTATCTTGATGGCAGGGACGGCAGAGGCCATCAATCTAGGCGTAAAAAATGGCCTCGATGCCAAAGTATTGTCTGACATCATGCTACAAAGCTCTGGGCGCAACTGGACGCTGGAGGTTTATAACCCTTATCCTCAGGTGTTAGAAAACGTGCCATCGAGCAAGGGCTACAAAGGCGGCTTTATGAGTAAGCTGATGCAAAAAGACCTCAACCTTGCCATGCAAACTGCCAAAGATACCGCGGTTGAGACACCGATGGGTGCCAAGGCGACAGAGCTCTACGACGATCACGCGCGCGAAAATGGCGACAAAGATTTTTCTAGTATTATGGGACGTCATGACCATTCGGTGCTGTCTTAAAGTGCCTAATTCTTGAATTGCCTAGTCTTTGAAATATCTAGTCTTTGAAATATCTGTCTCGAACGTACAAAGCTACTAAAGGCACTCGTCTCAAAGCAAAAAAGGTCTGCGCTATCTGTGATAGCGCAGACCTTTTGGTTATAAAATTCTACTTAGTTTTGTAGCTCATAGACCAAAGCCTGAATATCCTGAGCGGCTGTCTGCAAGCGTGGCACATGCGTCATCAGCTCGTCTAATGACACGCGTATGGTCGGCGCATGCAAGTACAAAGAGGCCAGATAACGTGACTTCTTATCTAATACAGGCACAGACACCGCCACCATCTCCGAGATAAACTCTTCGTTATCGATACCGACCCCTGTCTCAGCGATTTTATCCAGCTCTTGATTGAGCGCATCGATATCTGTGATGGTGTTTTTGGTAAATTTATCTAAAGGCAAGCCTTTCAATATCTTGTTACGGCTGGTGGTGGAGAGCTGGCTCAGATATAGCTTACCCGTCGCCGTACACCACATCGGAGACTTGACGCCCACAGGCAGATAAATCTGCAAAGGTAGTGAGGTCTGCGCGCGGTTGGTATAGAGCATATTCATATGATAAGGAATCGCAATCCCGCAAGTCTCTTCGATCTCCTCGACCAGCTTATGCAAAACCATCTGCCGCTCATTAAAAAACTGGCGCTGCTGCCACAGCTCAACGCTCAAATTGCGTACTCGCTTGCCAGGTATGATGCCGCCGCCGATATCAACGGTGACAAACCCCTCATCCACCAGATTTTGAATCAAACGATGGATGGTCGGTTTTGGAATGTCCAGCTCTTGCGATAGCTCAAGTGGAGAGAGCGGTTTAGAAGCATAAGACACCGCTTCTATAATCTCTAACACACGGGTAATCGACGATACTTTAGGCATATAAATGGCTCGATAATAATAAAAGAGGAGAAAGCGCAGTCGCTTGCAACGCGTTAATTTCTGCTGCCGTTTTGGCTTCAACTGCTGCACTAGCAGCTGAGCCAGTTGTCGTTGTTGATGACAACACAGCTGTCGCTTATGAAGCAGAGCCAGTCGCTGTCGCTTATGAAGCCAAACCTGCTTATGCATACAATGCTGATGCTGGTGTGGTACGTAACACCACTGGTGCTGTCGTTGGTGGTAGTAAGACTTTCTTCCAAACAGCTATCAACCCAGCTGCTGTCAGTGCTGAAGTTGGTACACTAGGTTATGGTGCCAATATCGCTTGGGGTTTGAATGAAAAAACTGAACTACAAGCTGGTTGGGCAGGTGGTGATGTTGCTGACCTATTTGGCGGCGACTTTGATGCAAACGACGTAAACTATGATGTAGATGCTGACTTTAGTAACCCATACCTAGGCGTACAATTACGTCCTACTGGTAACTGGTTCACTATGGGCGCGGGTATCATCGTACCGGATAACGATCTCGATGTAACTGCTAACCCAGAAGGCGGTGTATATAAAATTAACGACGTATCATATATCGCAGATGACGTAGGTACTTTACAAGGTACTATGGAGCATCGTAATAAATTAGCCCCTTATGCAACTATCGGTTTCCGTCCAAATATTACCAATAATTTTGGCCTCTTCGGTGAAATCGGTGCTGCGTATATGGGTAAAACAGATGCTACTGTAACTGCAAGTAAAACAGGGCCAGTACGTATAGATGATGGCGGTAACAATGGGGGTACTGTTGTACCTGGTTTGTCTCCTGATGATGTAGCTAAGCGTGCTGAGCAAGAGTTAGAAGATAAAGACTACTTAGAGTGGATGCCAATCGTAAAAGTTGGTGCAACTTACCGCTTCTAATTTAATTACAGTCTACTGGCTGTTATTAAATAAACAAAAAACGATCCTATTTATTAGGGTCGTTTTTTTGTGCGCTGATTAGGGCGTGTTGAACATTCACAAATAGTCTCTGTCAGTGCCATGGTTGAATGTTCAACACGCCCTAATAACAAGTAGTAAGATGCTAGCGATTAAATAGAGGATATGCCACGCCTTAGATGTTGGCTGGAGATCCTCATCAAAACACAATTACAATATGCTGCCTAGGAATGATGGCGATACGGTACCCTGTTTTTTTATCCATCACAGTCATCAGATGATGGTCGTCTATCACGCTGTCTATCAAATCCTCAATCAGATAAGCGTAGTCGATACCCAGCCCTTGCGCGAGGGTGTATTGATATACCTTGATATAGCTTTCTTTTATTTGCCATAGCTGCTTTGCGATCGCATCACGCTGCCATGCAGGCAGTCGTTGCAATACCGCCTTTTCTTTATCAGCATAAAAACGCCGAACCACCTGCCAAGCTACCTCATTTGCTTCTATATCGATGCCAGCAGGACGATGCTGGCTGAGAATGACGGCCACCTGATTGTCTAGACAGCTCGTTGGTTGAGTGTTGCTATTATCAGTATCGTCTGTATTTTTTGCGCCTGTATGGCTAAAGCATACGTAGTATTTGCTACGAGCAAGCTGATAAGGAAAAGCTGACTCATCTAAGGTATCGTCTATCTGTAGCTTGGTGAGTAGCTGTTGTAATAACAGCCTTACGCCTTGCCGCTGTAGTTGGCGCTGCTGCTGCGCCCGATCAGGTGCTGATATGTCTGCAGACGCACGGTAATACTGCCATTGCTGGGTATCATCTATATGGGTGTTTAGGTCGTATCGGCTTAGATAGGGCGGTTTATTGATACGCTTATGGGCAAGGGCGTTGACATGCGCAGTGGCACACCATGTCGTAGGCCCAAGCCTCACATTATGAGTTTGTGTCAAGTATAAGGGCATAGGTGTAGCCGCAGGTTTTATGTAGGAGTAGGAAGTATAAAGCCCAGCAACGTGATATTGCTGGGCCTTTTTAGTATTACGCTGAAGATTGGTAATACGAGCGTACGGGATTTGTCTTAATAAGACAGCTCCGCGCGGCGGTTTTGCGCATAGGCGGCTTCGGTGGTGCCAGCGGCGGCAGGGCGCTCTTCACCGTAGCTGATGATGCGGATATTATTGACCGCGACACCTTGAGCGGCCAGATAGTCACGCGCTGCTTGGGCGCGGCGCTCGCCTAGCGCCATGTTATACTCGCGGCTACCACGCTCATCGGTATGACCAGCAATCACTACGCCAGCGGTTGGGTTTGAGCGTAGCAAGCTTGCGTGTTGATTGAGGACATTGGCCGCTTGTGCGGTGATTTCGCTGCTATCGAAGGCAAAGTAAACGACGGCTTGCAGGTTGTCTGCGCCAGTGACGACGGTGCTAGCATTGTCTACGATGACGGCACCATTATAGCCCGTTTGACCGCCTGGGATACCTAGCGGGGCAACCACAACTTCAGAGGTGGCGCGTTTGGTCGCACAGCCTGTAGTGATTGCGATAGCGCTTGACAATACAGCGAGAACTGCAAGCTTAGAAAAACGAATTGACATGGTGAGCTCCTAAAATTTTTAATTAACATTGTTGTTGTAAACTGCTTCGATAAAACTCAGGCAATTACCATTTATCATATATTCAGTGTTACTTTATGTAAGTAGTATTACTGTAAATCACTCGAGAATTTACAATCAGATATGCTCGTTTTGTTATATATATAGCCGTTTTGATAAATGCTCTGATATCGAGGCAGAAAAACAAACTACCAGCGGTGCTTGTCCCAGTTTTCAGGGTTTGCCCAGTAGTCGGCATTGAGCCAGTTAGGCAGCTGTTTGTAGTCATACAGATTAAATTGCCACAGTGTCGCTGATCCAAAAGCATGGGCGGCGGCAGGCATCTGGGTCATATCGGCACCTGATAGGTCGGTATCTTCTGCCACAGTAGAAGTCTGTAATATATCAAATGGGGTAAATCCGTAGGGTTGTAAGTCGATATTGTGCTCAAGGGCGATGAGTAGATGGGCGGCGTATAGGTCGCGATAGCGCATGAGTAATGGGATATACTGCTGTAGCTGCTCTGCTGATAGCGTCGGCAGCCAAAAACACACCAGCTCATACCGCTCAGATACTGGCTGTTGGTTGAGCGCCAGTAAGGTCGATGAGGCAAGTTTGTCAGCGGGCTGTGCGGTATCGCTGGCTTGAAAAGCAGCATGGTTGGTAAGCGCGGTATTTAATAACGCTAGCGTGTTTTTGTCTTCGCTTACCCACAGTAGATTGGGCAGTAGCTCGGGCTTATCGTCAATTTTATGTTTGGTGCTTTTGCTGTCTGATTGAGTGTTTGTCTGCGCATCAGTTTCCTGTGCTAGAGTGGGCAATAGCGCATCGATATAAGCTATTAATAAAGGTAGCGTCACCTCTGCGCGACGCGTGGGTTGCTTTGTCATATGATAGGCCGTTTCTCAAATGGTAATCGTCAGTGCCTTTATTAAATCATTTTGGTATGCATTATCCAATGAAAAATTGAGGCCTGACGACTAAACTTACTATTTTTACCAAAGCCAGCTATCTGACTGACTTAGTTAAATTTGACTATAAGCCACGGATTATCAGCGCCACAATCTAGGGAGCTGCTCTTGAAATTTGGTGATTTAGGCCAATGTAGCTAAAAAATAAACAGCTAAACCACGTAAAAAACCTAAAAAACTTAAAATCTAACACAGGACTTTTAGGTGTTAAGGTTAGGGCGTGTCTTCAATTCACTCGATAGTTATCTAAATGGGCTAAAAATGGCCAAATTTTGCCAAACATCGTCAAATAGCTGGTCAATATCCCGATATGAACGGCGCGATTTTCCTTGTTTGACCGCAATTTATCTCATTTTTATCACCATTTTTGAAATAAAGACACGCCCTAGGAAGCGCTAGGAATTTTAATCACACGTATTTTTTATGAATAACAATAGGAACCCCCATGTCTACTGCTGAAACAGATATCCAAATTATCAACCCTGAAATGCCTGATGTGCCACCGCAAGCACCCAGCAAAATCAATCTAAAAGACTATCAAAAGCCAAGCTTTGCTGTCGAAACGGTCGATTTGGATATCAAGCTATATGAAGACCACGCGCAGGTAGCTAGCACGCTACAGATGGTGCGCCAAAGTGCAGGGGATCTTGTGCTATTTGGTGAGGATTTGGCGCTACTGGCAATCACTATGAACGGCGAGTCATTGCCCTCCGAGCGCTATCAACACAGGGCAGGCAAACTGACGATAGCAGATGCCCCTGATGAGGTTACTTTAGAGATACAAGTGCGTATCTGTCCGCAGACCAACACAGCGCTTGAGGGGCTATATATGGCGGGCAGTGGCGACGATACCATGTTTGTCACTCAGTGCGAGCCTGAGGGGTTTCGTAAGATCACTTTTTATCCAGATCGTCCAGATGTGCTGGCGGTATTTACCACGCGCTTGGAGGCGGATAAATGTTATCCAACGCTGCTGGCCAATGGTAATTTGGTAGAGGCGGGCGACGTCAGTGGTACACCAGACCGTCATTATGCCATCTGGCATAACCCGACCAACAAGCCAAGCTATTTGTTTGCTTGCGTCATCGCTGATTTGGATGTGCTGACGGATTCATACACCACCAGTGAAGGGCGCGAGGTGACGCTTGAGCTTTATGCCAAGTCTGCCGATATCGATAAGTGTGATGTCGGTATGCAAGCGCTAAAAGACGCCATGCGCTGGGACGAGGTCAACTATGGCCGCGCTTATGATTTAGACCGTTATATGATCGTCGCTGTCAGTCAATTTAATATGGGAGCGATGGAAAACAAGGGCCTAAATATCTTTAATACCGCTTGTGTGCTATCTAGTCCTGAGACGACTACAGATGCGCGCAGTTTTAGTGTCAAATCTATCATTGCCCACGAGTATTTTCATAACTGGACGGGCAACCGCATTACCTGCCGTGATTGGTTTCAGCTGTGTCTAAAAGAAGGCCTTACAGTGTACCGTGATCAGTCGTTTTCTGCCGATCAGCAATCGAGCGCGGTACAGCGTATCGATGATGTGGCCACCTTACGCGCGCATCAGTTTGCTGAGGATGCAGGGCCGCTTGCGCATCCTGTGCGCCCTGAGAGTTTTGTTGAGATTAATAATTTTTATACGACGACTGTCTATGAAAAAGGCGCTGAAATCGTGCGTATGATTGCCAATACGCTAGGGCCAGTCAACTTCCGAAAAGGGACAGATGAGTATTTTCGCCGTTATGATGGGCAAGCGGTGACGGTGGAGGACTTCTTATCTGCGCTCAGTATTACCGATAGCAAGATTGAGGACTTTATCGACTGGTATCGCCAGCCTGGTACGCCTGTGGTGACAGGGCACCAAGACTATGACAGCGACACGCAGACGTTGACCATTACGTTGAGTCAAAAAACTCGCCATGTCGCAGGTTTTGATGCGCCAAAGCCTCTGCCGATACCTGTAGCGACGGCACTGTTTGATCGAAATACTGGCAATATCGTCGCCGAGCGTATGTTGCTGCTTGATCAAGAAACACAAGCCTTCGTCTTTGAAAATGTGACCAGCGAGCCTGTGGTATCGCTATTACGTGACTTTAGTGCCCCTGTGCAGCTCAACTATGCTTATCAAGATGCTGATTTGGCGTTTTTACTTGAGCATGAAACCAATGGTTTTAACCGCTGGCAAGTGACGCAGATGCTGGTCAATCGTATCTTGCTACAAAACAAAGGCGAGAAAAGTAGCCCAGATATTTATCTGCATGCAATGGCGCAGACATTGCCTGTGCTTGCCGCCGAGGATGCGATGCTGGCGGCACGCTTACTGGATATTCCATCCGCGCAGGAGCTGGCTTCTGCCATACCGCAGGACTATGACCCAGAGGCGATCAAAGCGCAGCGTGAAGGTTTATATCAACAGCTGGCTTTGGCATTAAAAGATGAGTGGGCAGAGCTTTATGAGCAGCTACCCATACAGGCGTATCAAGACAGTGCCGATGCTCGCGGCAGACGTGCGCTGCGTAATGTGGTACTCGATATGGCAGTGACCGCCAACGTTGATGGGGCTGCTGAATGGGCGCAGCAGCAATATGACAATGCCAGCTGTATGACAGAGCGTTTTGGCGCGTTAAAGGTGATGGTCAATCATCAACTGGCAAAAGCTGATGACTATCTAGCAGATTTTTATGAGCGCTTCCAAGACAATGATTTGGTCATTGACTTGTGGTTTAGTGTGCAGGCATCTGCCGATACGGTCACCCCTGACGCCATCACTGCATTGCTTACACATAAGGACTTTGATTGGAATACGCCCAACCGTGTCCGCTCGGTCGTCGGCGCTTTTGCCTCGCAGCCTACCGTACTTTGGACAGATGATGGACTGGATATCTATACTGGTGTCATCAGAAAGCTGGATACTGCCAATCCAGTATTGGCATCGCGCTTATTACAAGTACTGGCACGCTGGAACACTTTGGCTGAGCCGCGCCGTCAGATGGCGCATGAGCAGCTGCTTGATTTACAAAAGCAGGTATCGTCTAAGCATGTACTTGAGAGTTTAGAGAGTGTGCTTGGGTCTACAGGCGAGTAGGATAGGATATAGTCGATGCACTCTAAAAAGCGCGTTTAAATTTATATAACAGTTTTATTTTCAACTGACTATCATAAAAAGCCCGCCCGATATGCGTATCGGGCGGGCTTTTTTTAGCGTATCACAGTATCAATGCTGGGCATGCTAGCTAGACGATAGCTCTTTGCATTGAGAGTTAGCGATTTGGCAAGACGTCTTTGACCATATCACGCAGCTTATATAGAGCTGTGACCGTACTGTCCCAATCCAAGCAGCCGTCGGTGATAGATTTGCCATACTCAAGCTGGCTTAAGTCGGCGGTCAGCTTTTGATTGCCGCCTTTAAGGTGACTTTCGATCATCATACCGATGATGGATTTGTTGCCGTTTTGGATTTGTTCGGCGACGTTCGCGATGACCATTGGTTGTAGATATGGGTCTTTACCTGAATTGGCATGGCTTGAGTCAATCATGATTTTGCCATTGGTTTTGCCTTTGGCCAGTGCGTTTTCGGCTTGTGCTACCGCCGTTTCATCATAGTTTGGTTTGCCATTACCACCGCGCAATACCACGTGAGCGTAAGGGTTGCCTTTTGATTTGATGATAGAGACTTTGCCATCTGCTGATAGACCTAAGAAACTATGGCCTTCTTTGACCGCTTGCATGGCGTTGACCGCGACTGTCATTCCGCCGTCGGTGCCGTTTTTGAAACCTACTGGACAAGACAAACCTGAGCTCATCTCACGGTGTGTCTGGCTTTCAGTGGTACGCGCACCAATGGCTGACCAGCTGATCAAATCCTGCATGTATTGCGGCGTATTTGGGTCCAAGGCCTCGGTGGCACACGGCAAGCCTTTTTCGTTGAGATCTAACAAAAGCTTACGCGCCGTACGCAAACCTTTTTCGATATCAAAGCTGTCATTCATGTCAGGGTCGTTGATCATGCCTTTCCAGCCCACCGTTGTACGGGGTTTTTCAAAATAGACACGCATCACCACAAATATGCTATCTTCGATCTCTTTTGCCAATACCGCCAAACGATCGGCGTATTCGTGAGCGGCTTTAATATCGTGAATAGAGCAGGGGCCGACGACCACAAACAAGCGCTTGTCTTTACCGTCCAAGATATCTTGGATAGTGTTGCGACCTTTTAGGACGGTATTATAAGCTTTGTCTGACAAAGGCAGCTCAGCTTTTAGCTCAGCGGGAGTGATCAAAGGAATGAATTTTTCAATATTCACGTCGTCAATATCTGCATTATGGGTAACTGATGTTGTCATGGTTATATATCGTCTAGCTGATTTATAGGGATATTCATTATGCGGACAAAAGCGCTGGTTGACAAGGGCAATCATATAGTTAATTAACTGATAACTGGAATGAGGAAGCTAAAATCCAGTTATCATTGTGACGCCTGCGTTGGATATAAAAACAGGCGGCGCGTGGTTTTTGTGAGTCAATTTAGCTATTTTGGCCGTCGTCACGTATGATGGCAGCGTCAATGAGCATCGTTATTAGCGTTATCAGGCCTTATGGCCACTGACATGTGTTATATTTTATAATTGTTTTTATCGTACCTTTATCATCTTCATATCGAGAGCTTGTCATGACAGATTTTGCTACCCTTAACCACTCCCTTGGTGTGACGCCAGACGCAGCGGTACAGACGCTTGAGAGTCAAAGCACGGCTGAGCTTGTGGTACCTAAGTCAAACGCGGGTTCACTGGTCATCGGTATCGTCGCAGGTGAGGTGTCAGGTGATAGCTTGGGTGCCGACTTTATGCAGCAGATGAATAATCTGCGCGATGATATTGTTTGGGTAGGTGTCGGCGGCGCCAAGATGCAAGCACAAGGATTACAAAGCATCTTTGCATTAGAGCGATTGGCTGTTATGGGGCTGGTCGAGGTGATGGCACAACTGCCAGATTTGCTAAAGGCACGCCGTGAGTTATTAGTAGCGTTTCAAAACGCTGCTATCGACTGGTTTATTGGTATCGATGCGCCTGATTTTAATCTGCGGGTCGCAAAAAAACTAAAGCCCAAAGGGGTTTTTTGTGTTCAGTATGTCAGCCCCTCTATTTGGGCATGGCGTGAGTCGCGTATCCATAATATCAAAGCAGCTACCGATTTGGTGCTGTGCTTGTTTCCGTTTGAGTTGCCAGTCTATGAGCGTCATAACCACCCAGCAATCTGTGTCGGTCATCCGCTATTACGCACCATAGATCAAGGGCTGCTCGCGACACCTATCAATCAGCGCCGCAGTGAGCTGGTCTGGCATAATGATGGCTTGCAGCAGTTTTTTATTGATCGTTTTGATGAAGTCAGCCAGCTCATTTGCGTGATGCCAGGGTCACGGCGCGGGGAGATTACCGCCATCTTGCCTTTGATGCTCGATGGTATTCAAAAATTGATATTACTGGACCCAAAACTGTGTTTTATCATCCCTACTGTGGATCAAAACCATCAATATATCGTGCAGGATGTCATCGATAAACGCTCAGAGCAGCTGCGCGCCGCTATTGTGGTGGTCTACGATGATAGCCAGCCAGCCTTTAGTCAGCAAGCGATGGCAGCAGCCGATGTGGTGATGCTAGCCTCAGGCACCGCGACACTAGAGGCGATGCTGCTTGAGCGACCGATGGTGGTGATTTATCAGTTAAATCAGCTGACCTATCAGATCGCCAAGCGTCTGGTAAAAGTGCCTTATGTGGCGTTGCCCAATATCCTAGCAGATGCCGCGATAGTGCCTGAACTGATACAAGAGCAGGCGAGTGGGGACAATATCTGCCGTACGGTGATGCGTTTATTACAGCCACGCGCCTATGCCGAGCAAATGAGCGATTTGCTTACCACCAAACAGCTATTACAGCAGCAGAGCAACCATGAGCCGGCAAACAGCGTCATCGAGCAATGGTATAAGCAAAACCATCAGCAATAACACATGTCATCTGTGCCGTATGGCAGCACTGTTATGACAAAATACTAAAAATCATGCTAAAAACGATACTAAGAACAATGCTAAAAGCCACGCTAAAGGTAATGTCACCAAGTCCAACTTTCACCCCTCAAAAAAAGATATAGCAGTGTTATGAGTAACCCATCTAGTAGTGCCCAGCCTTTGATACCAATTGATATACGTATTGAGCAAGTCGATATCAAAGGTCAGTATATTCAACTAGCAGCCCCCATCCATTTGTCTGGTCAACTACATACCTCGGAGCTACAAAGCCAATATGGGCAGACGACAAAGGACGCGGTCTTGCCACTACAGATAGGTGTCGATGAAGCTGGCCGCGGGCCTTTGCTAGGCTCTGTCAATGTCGCCGCGGCGCTATTACCTGCCGCGTGGTCGGGGCTCATAGAAGCGCAGCCGCTAAAGGATACCCCGCTGTCTGTATTGACTGACTCCAAGCAGTTGAGTGAAAAAAAGCGTGACAGGCTCTACCCCTTGGTGCAGCAGTATGCGGCTGGGTATATCATCGCGGAGATACCGGCCGCCGTCATCGACCAAATCAATATTTTGCAGGCGACGATGCTCGGTATGCGTTTATGTACCGAGGAGCTGCTACAAGCAATTGCCGCCCATTTGACCGCTGTCGGTCATCGCTCTATCGAAGTGCTAATCGATGGCAATCGCTGCCCTGATTTAGACGTTAGTAAGATTGCCAAGGCAGGTATAGCGCCCGCCATGCTCGACTGTCAAGCATGGGTCAAGGGCGATGGCCTTCATACCAGTATCGCCGCGGCCAGTATATTGGCAAAGGTGAGCCGTGATAAGGCCATGTATGACTTAGATGCGCAGTATCCTGAGTATGGCATCGCTAAACACAAAGGCTATCCAACGCGCGCTCATATGGCAGCCGTTGCGACGCTTGGTGTGTTACCAGAGCATCGCCGCAGCTTTGCCCCTATAAGAAAGGCGCTGGAGAGCGAATGCTAAACGCCGACTATGCTTGTTATCGTTAGGGCGTGTTGCACATTCAACCATGGCACTGACAGCGAGTATTTTTTAGGCGACTCTAAGGTAATGAATTTACGTTTTGTAAGCTTTAATGAACTTATTTGATGAGGTATGCTTTTTTATTTTTATCATTGCCAATGACCGATGATTTAAAAAGCTGTGAGATTGCACGCCGGCAAGATCAAAGCCAGCAGTGCGGACTCTATGGCAATACTGAATATCGTGTCAGCTATGAGGTATTGATTGATAATAAAATCTTACAGCAGCAGTCGTTTAGTTTTACCACAGGTGAAGTGAACTACTAGGAGATGCTTTGTCGAACGCCGCGCCATAAAAGAAGGGCTGAATAAAATTGCTGATCCAGCCCTTCTTCTAAGAAGCGAAAAGACTTAGAACGATGAGTTTGGTTGTTCTAAAAAGGCTTCTTCTGCCGCTGTCGACTCTCGGTCCAATATATCGTTACGGTGCGGATAGCGGCCAAACTGCTCGATAATATCTTTATGACGGTGCTCAAAGTCGAGTGTCATCGCGTCATCTAACTGCTCAAAGAGCGGCAAGTAGCGCTCATGAACCATCAAAGATTCAGAGTGCATAAATGGCATAATCATAAATTTTCGCCACTGCGCGGGGAGGGTATCGAAATGTGGTTGTTGAATGGCTTCTTGCGCCAATACCAGTGCCATACCATCTTGTGCAAAGGCATTGGCTTGCCCGCGGCACAGATTGCGCGAAAACTGATCGAGCACAATAATCTCAGCCAAGCGTCCTGCTAGAGCAGTGATGGAGCTGTTGCTATCTGCTGCGGCGTTGGCGATACGCCAGGTGACACATTCGCCTTGTTTGGCGGCTTGCCAAATCTTACCAAATTTTTCTCTTATTCTTTGATCAAAGGCATCGTTTTTTTCAAACCAATATGCCTCATTGTCTTTATCAAACCAAAAATCTAAAACCGCCCGCGCATCGGCATCAAGATGCGCTAAATTGATATTTTTTGGTTCAAGCTGAGATAAATTGGCTTGGCTCGCTGCACTGGAATAATCGGTTGATAATGACATAAGATATTCTAATTATAGTGAATTTAGTCTACTATAGCGCAATTATTTATATCTGTCATGATGCCAACCGCAGCGATTAGGTAACCACTTATGAATGTTGAAAACACTGTAATAACCTCTGATTTATCTTCTCTACCTACGCCTTATTATTTGCTTGATGAAGCGGCAATCGTTGCCAATATGCAGATTATCGCACGTCTGTGTGAGTTGTCTGGTGCCAAGGCTTTGCTTGCGCTCAAGTGTTTTGCCACGTGGGGCGTGTTTGATGTGATGCAGCCTTATTTGCATGGTACGACTTCATCGTCACTCAATGAAGTGCGTTTGGGCTATGAGACTTTTGGTAATAACCGTGATGCCAATAACAGTGATAAAAAAGAAACCCATGCCTATAGTGTCGCCTATAGCTTGGATGAAATCGACGAAGTATTAAGCTACGCGGACAAGATTATTTTTAACTCCATCTCGCAGTTGCATGCCTTTAAAGATAAAGCGCATGCACAGGACATTCCAGTCGGGCTACGCTTAAACCCAAAAACCAGTAATTCGTCGTTTATCATCGCTGATCCTGCCCGTCCTTTTAGCCGTCTTGGTGAGCATGACAAAGATAAGATTGCCGCGGTGCTTGGTGATATCACAGGGGTCATGATTCATAACAACTGTGAAAACGATAGCTTTGAGGCGTTTAGCGCAAGCTTGGCTGATATCGAAGACAGGTTTGGTGATATTTTAGCGCAGCTAGAGTGGGTGAGTTTGGGCGGCGGTATTCACTTTATCGCACCTAGTTATCCGCTAGAAAAATTAGCCGACAGACTAAAAGGTTTTAGTGAAAAATACGGCGTCCAAGTCTATCTTGAGCCAGGTGAGGCGAGTATTCATGGCGCTGGCACGCTGGTTACGACAGTGCTGGATACCATGCACAATGACAAAAACCTCGCCGTCGTTGATGCCTCGATCGAGGCGCATATGCTTGATTTGCTGATTTATCGCGAGTCTGCGCCAATCACTTCTGTCAATGCAGAGTCAGTGGAGGTGATGCCTGTCGATCAGGCGCAACAAGAGGCTGCTGACAATACTATTATCTATGGACGCTCCTGTTTGGCAGGCGATATCTTTGGCGAGTATGCTTTGGCGCATGAGCTGCAAGTGGGCGACACCGTTGCGTTTGGTAATGCGGCAGGCTATACCATGGTTAAGAAAAACTGGTTTAATGGTGTTAATATGCCAGCGATTGTGATTCGACGTCTAGATGGCAGTATTGATGTGCAGCGCGAATTTGATTATCAAGATTACAAAGCCAGCTTGTCTTAGTAGCAGGCTTCGTTGTTAAAATTAATTTATCAAAAACAAAGACTTAAGGGTAAGGGTTCAAACTTTAAGTTCATTGGTTTTTTCTATATTATTTTTATCGACAACCGAATAAAAATTGTTATAATCGCGTCGGACAAAGCGCCTACAAAAAGGGCGCTTTGTTCGACGGGTGCGTGGGTTTTCCTCGGTCTTCCTTTTTAATTCACGCATATCATTCACTCGTTTCTGTTTTGCATAGCCAGTATCGATGGTATCGACAGGGACACAAAGGAGGATTGTTCATTGAACACAAATCAAACCAAAGCTAGTAAAAAAAACGTACTCATCATTGGCGCAGGCGGTGTCGCGCAAGTGGTCGCGCATAAATGTGCGATGCACAACGATGTGCTGGGCGAGATTCATATTGCCTCACGTACCAAAGATAAGTGTGATGCTATCGCTAAAAGCGTCGAGGACAAAGGTAGCTTTAAGCAAGCGGCAGTCTTGCATACCCATCAAGTCGATGCCATGGACAGCCAGGCTGTCGTTGATCTTATCAACGATACCGGTATTCAAATCCTAATCAATGTCGGCTCGGCATTTATCAATATGACGGTGTTAGAAGCTTGTATTGAGACGGGCGCGGCTTATATTGACACCGCTATCCATGAAGATCCACGCAAGATTTGTGAGACGCCGCCATGGTATAACAACTACGAATGGAAGCGTAAGCAGCGCTGTGCCGACAATAATATCACGGCGATTTTGGGTGCAGGGTTTGATCCAGGTATGGTCAATGCTTACGCGCGTCTGGGCTATGACATGATGGATAAAGGTTCAGTGACCGATATCGACATTATCGATATCAATGCCGGTAGCCACGGTAAGTACTTTGCCACCAACTTCGACCCTGAGATTAATTTCCGTGAGTTTACCGGTACGGTGTACTCTTGGCAGGACAGCAAATGGCAGTCGAATAAGATGTTTGAAGTCAAGCGTACTGACGATTTGCCAGTCGTTGGCGAGCAAAACAGCTACTTGAGTGGACATGACGAGATTCATTCTTTATCAGCCAACCTAGATGTGCCAAACATTCGTTTTTGGATGGGCTTTGGTGAGCACTATATTAATGTCTTTACCGTGCTCCAAAACCTAGGTCTATTGTCTGAGCAGCCAGTCACGACCGCTGAAGGCCAAGAAGTGATTCCGCTAAAAGTGGTCAAAGCGGTACTACCAGACCCAAGCTCGCTTGCGCCAAACTATACCGGCAAGACCTGCATCGGTGACAAGGTCAAAGGTAAAATCAATGGCGTCGATACTGAGGTGTTTATTTATAATGTCTCAGACCATAAAGACGCCTACAATGAAGTTGGTAGCCAAGGTATCTCTTATACCGCAGGCGTACCACCTGTCGCTGCGGCGATGCTCGTCGCCACTGGCGAATGGGACGCGGGCAAGATGGTCAATGTCGAAGAGCTGGATGCCAAGCCATTTATCAATCTACTCAATCAGATTGGCTTGCCAACCCGTATTCAAGACGCCAATGGTGATAGAGCGCTTGAGTTCGATATTTAGTCAGTAAGTTTATTTAATAGAAAGCCTATCTTTTTTAGATAGGCTTTTTTTATGCTTGGTTTTACAAGATAATAGCAGCGCTGATACTGATATCTACTATTATCTGTCGTTTTAGAGCAATGGCTTACGCTTCACTAGGACTGTACTTTCTCAGCGCCGCAATACGATCATCCAGCGTTGGGTGTGAGCGGAAAAGGTTTGCAATACTAAAGCCTGTAGACTGCCCAGACGCGATAGCAAAGGCTTTCATGCTCTCAGGCATCTGGTCTGGACGCTGCTCAGCAGGACGCAGGGCATCTAGTGCGCTGATCATCTTGTCACGGCTAGCAAGTTTGGCGCCCATCTCATCAGCACGAAACTCGCGCAGGCGTGAGAACCACATAACGATGGCAGATGCCAAAAATCCTAGCAAGATATCCATCACGATACTGGTGACAAAGTAACCGATACCAGGGCCATCTCCTTCATTTTTAAACACAGTGCGATCGACGAAATTACCGATAATACGCGCAAAGAACATCACAAAGGCGTTTATCACCCCTTGAATGAGCGCAAGTGTGACCATATCGCCATTGGCCACATGACCAATCTCATGCGCCAATACCGCTTCTACTTCATCTGCAGTCATACTCTGGAGTAGACCCGATGAGACGGCAACCAGCGCTTTATTTTTATTCCAGCCTGTAGCAAACGCATTGGGCTGCGAGTTGTTAAAAATACCAACCTCAGGCATATCGATATTGACCGCGCGCGCTTGTTTGGCGACCGTATCTATCAGCCATTGTTCAGTGGCATTGCTTGGTGCCTCAATGACCACCGTTCCCGTTGATCTTTTTGCCATCCATTTGGAGATAAATAACGATACCATCGACCCGACCATACCGTAGACACCGCACATAATGGCTAGGCTGGCATAGTTTATCCCGCCTGCGCTATGTACGCCACCAACCCCAAAAAATCGGGACAAAATCCCAAACACGATGCTAAATACTACGATCACCGCTAAGTTAGTTAATAAAAACAATCCAATACGCATCATGACGCTAAATTCCTCATAAAAATTCGACCACAGTCTTAGGCGCGACCCTGCGACTGCGATAACAGCTAAAACAAACAGCAGACAATTATAACCTGCTAAATATAATATGGCAGGCAATAATGCATGTATTCGTCAGTGCTTACTTACGGAGTCATCTTGATTTGCTATAATGGGCCACAGGCTGATAAGTTAGCACGGCAAACGACTTCACGGCAAACGATTTATAGTATTCATAGTTAGCATGAAGATGCTTACTTTTTTGGTTGATTATCATGCGTATTCGTAAACTGTTTAAATTTGAAAACGCTCATATTGTGCGTAACTGCAGCTCAGAGCGTTGCAAGCACTCTATTCATGGTCATAGCTATCAGATTGAGCTGATACTTGAGGCCACGCGTTTGGATCACGGGCAGATGGTCTATGATTTTGGTTTATTAAAATCCTCGATCAAAGACATCATTGATAGCTTTGATCATGCCATTTGTTTTTGGAACAAAGACGATCCTGAGTATATCGCTGCTTGCAAAAAATTCAGCGCGCGCTGGATCAGTTTGCCAGTGTCACCCTCAGCTGAGCAGTTTTCGCGCGTGATATTTTTTTGGGCGCAAGAAATCCTAGCGCAGACGCAAATGCAAAACGGCGAGGCAGACGTCAGTGTGTACTCGGTGATAGCCCACGAAACAGCCACAGGTTACGCTCAGTGCTTTTCTGATGATGTGGCAAACGCGCAAATGGGTAAGCTTATTTTAGAAGATTTTGAGTTTAGTGAGCAAGTACGAAGCGAATGGCATGATCCTGAGCTTTATGCCAAGCTCATCCGCGGTGAGCGCTTTACCAATCCTTCAGTCACCATGCAAGTACAGGCAGGTAATCGTGATGTCGAGTAATACAGAAGCAGCCAAAAACACCAAAACGTTGACGCTGCGTACAGAAGATGACACCCAGCATTTGGCGGCGCAGTTAGCAGCGCTATCGCTAAGTGGCAGTGTGTGGCTGGCAGGTGATTTGGGCGCGGGCAAGACGACCTTGACCCGCTACTGGTTACAAGCGCTTGGTCATACAGGAGCAGTCAAAAGCCCGACTTATACATTGGTAGAGCCGTATGCGATCGCACAAAGCGATGGCTCAATAAAACCGGTCTATCACGCCGATCTTTATAGGCTACAAGATCCAGAAGAGCTGTCTTTTATCGGCTTTGATGAGTATCTAGATGAGCCAAATGCGCTGGTTATTATAGAGTGGGCTAGCCGAGCAGACAGCTACTTGCCGCCGCCCAGCGTATTTATCGACATAACGCAAGCCACCAGCGATGACTGTGATAACGACACAGAGTATCGGCATGTTGAGCTGCGTCTATCCAGAGTAGGGCAGGCGCAAGGCATAGATCTGTCTGCTTTACATATTTAGCTTTTGTCTACTTTGCTTTTTTAATGCCATAACGATACCTTTTAAATGCCAGAGACTCCTCCTCAGACCCGTATCAAAAAACTACCACCGCTGCTGGTCAATCAATTGGCCGCAGGTGAAGTGGTGACGCGCCCGGCTGCCGTGGTAAAGGAGTTGCTAGAAAACGCCATTGATGCTGGCGCAAGCGACATTGAGATACGGGTGACCCAAGGCGGCATGGGCATGATCGAGGTGATAGATAACGGTACTGGCATTCATCCTGATGATATGGTGATGGCGATTACCCGTCATGCGACCAGTAAGATTGCAGATGTGGCCAATCTACAAGGGATTACGACGTTGGGGTTTCGCGGGGAAGCATTGGCTGCGACGGCGGCGGTTTCTCGCTTAACCTTGACCAGTAGTCCTGACGATAGCGGCGTCGGCCGTCAGTTACAGGTTGCAGGCGTGCTGGCTGATGTACCGACGCTCACGCCCGTGGTGCATCATCGTGGGACGACGATTACGGTCAAAGATTTGTACTTTAATGTTCCTGCTCGGCGCAGCAATCTTAAATCTATTGCCACAGAGTTTGGTCATATTGAGGCGATTGTTCGTGATGTGGCTTTGGCTCGCGCAGACGTAGCACTGAGTTTGTTTCATGATAATAAAAAACGACTATTACTCTCATCCAACCCGATGACCTCTCATGGAATGCCAACCGAGCGTAATCAGGCGGCAGATTGGGCGACCAACTGCAGTGCTAATGCCCATCAAAACAGTCCAAACCCGTTATCGTTATCACGGCTAGAGCAAGCATTGGGGGTTGCTTTGACGACCAATGCGCTTGAGATTATGCTTGATCTGTCGGGTCTACTACAGCAGTCTTTCGTGTCTGATGCTGGGTTGGGGTGGGGTGATAGAGCCCGTGTCCATGGCTGGCTGTGGCCCAGTGTCGAGACACAAGTGGCGTCGGAACAGAGTATGCCAAAGCTACTCTACGTCAATGGCCGTTTGGTCAAAGAGCCGATTATCAGCAATCAGCTGCGTCAATTGGCTCAAAGCGCGCGGCTGGCAGGTCTGGGTTATGCGCTATATTTTGAGTTGCCAGCCGAGTGGCTCAATATCAATGTACACCCGACCAAACAGCGCATTAAGATCAGTCCTTTAAACAACATCATGGCGCATCTCAATCATGCGGTTCGTGCTAAGCTAAAGCCCATTATGCCTGCGCAGCTGCCAGATGAGCCTACTCACAAAAAAGATAAGCGATCAGCAAATTACAATGCTACCAATAGCCGCTCAGACAATAGGTCAGATGCTGAGCGTTGGCTGTCATCTGCAGTAGCCACCAATAATCATCACAATAGCTCATCACGGTTGCAGTATCCGCAGTCCAGCAGACGAGTCAGTGAATACCAGCAGCCCTATGAGCTATCCAAAAACCCAGATAGCACGGCAACGGTGACGCCAGTAGGCAAGGACCCGACTAAGACGTTGACTAAGACGCCGGGTAAGTCAAGGGATGCCGCACCGCAGGTGGCCTCTACAGAGTATGGGTTAAAAACGTTTTATTTAGACCTCGTCTGTTTAGAGGTAATCCATTTGGACAGCTTGCATAATATCGAGCCTCTCATGGACTCTGCTGCTACAAATATAGATAAAGACACATTTATAGATAAAGATACATTGCCGTGGTTGCTGTTTTATCATCAAGGTCAATGCTCGATTGTCAGTGCCGCCGTATGGCAGTCGCAGCTTAGCTTGCTGTTTGCGCCCAATAGGTGGACGGATAGTACTGATACAGATCAAGCTTGCATTGCCACTGATATCAATCAGCAACTAAGCGAGATAGGGCAGCGGATGTCGATGCCAGATGCGTTGGCATTTAAGGCTGACTTACAGGCTTTGCTAAATAACCATGCCATTTATTCGGTAGCGGGCAGTCAGTTAATCGCATGGATGCTATCAGCCGCCGCGCCGTCAGTATCATAACCATATCACCAGTACTCGTCTTCTATAGCCAACCACTCATCAGCCTTATCATAAAAACCCTACAATAATTATCATATACTCTGCGATTAGCCATTGTGCTTTAGCATGTGTAAGGCAGTTAGTACGGCGTTGGCTCGCAATTTATATAAAAATCATTTATAAAGGTCGTTTTATGCAACTCTCCTCTGATAGCTCGTCTTATCGCTTAAATCCCAATTTGGCGGACAACAGCGTGGTGTGTTTGATGGCGCCTACCGCCAGTGGCAAGACCGCGCTAGCGTATGAGCTATACGACACAGGACGCTATGAGCTAATATCAGTGGACTCAGCACTGATATATCGTGAGATGAATATCGGAACCGCCAAGCCCACAACAAAGGAGCTGGCGCGTTATCCGCATCATTTGGTCGATATTATTGATCCTGTGCAAAGCTATAGCGTCGCGGAGTTTGTCAGTGATGTGGCGCGGCTGATTGAAGCCTGTCATCAAAACGGCAAAATACCACTACTGGTCGGCGGTACCATGATGTATTACATGGCGCTGCTAGATGGGCTCTCACCTGTGCCGGATAGTGATGAGACAGTACGCCTGTGCGTAGAGCAGTGGCGGCAAGAGGACGGTATCGACGCGCTGTATGGCTATTTGGAAAAGGTGGATCCGATCAGTCATCGGCGTCTCAATGCCACTGATACGCAGCGTATCACTCGCGCGGTCGAGGTGTATCTGCAAACGGATACAGCGATCAGTGACTGGCAGCAGCAGCCCAAACAAGCCCTCGCGCACAATACAGACCAACAATGGCATGCGCTGGCCGTCATACCAGAGCGCTCGTGTTTACATCAGCGCATCGAGCAGCGCTTGGATATCATGTGGCAAGAAGGGCTGGTTGCTGAAGTCCTAGGCCTGCTTGAGCGTCATTCGTTAACGCCTAACATGCCCTCGATGCGCTGCGTTGGCTATCGGCAAGTGTTAGAGTATCTCGTCCAGATTGAGCACCCAGTCTTTGAGTACAGCCACTTAGACAAAGCGCTGTTTTATGATGCTTTTTTAACCCCGTCATCACAAGATCAAGTGGCTGTCTCTACTAGTGAGCGGCAGCGGCTTGCTTGTCAGCAAATGCAAAATAAGGCATTATATGCCACTCGGCAGCTGGCAAAGCGTCAATACACATGGCTACGCAAGCTCACGCAGCTGCCAACCCTGTCTGATACGTGGGTCGATAGCACACACTCGCTTGCCCATCCTAACGATCGACAAGCCGTTCATCCAATCACGCTACAGACATTCGATACCATGGCCCACGTCAGAGATTACTTGTATTAACGCATGTTTTATCAATATGTAAAAAATAATGACAATTAGTTTCAAAATACAATGTAGATAACTGGTATAATTTAAACCTAGTAAACTAGTAGGAATTGCCTAGTTATTGCGGTTTTTTATGGGTATTGACTGACCTTTGTTTATAGAAAGTCTTTGTGAAACAAGTGGTTACTTAATTATTCACAAGAAAAGCGTATTCACAAGAAAAGCGTATTCGCGATAAAGTAGAATGACTCACATAGCATGCGTGTTTATTTGGATGCGTTTGATGAAAGCGTATCATTGTATCTATCTTCAGCCATTATAATGAAAGCCACACTTAAAATAATTGGCACTCAAAACATAATTATATAATATTTAGGAGAGACTTCATGTCAAAAGGACAAACTTTACAAGATCCGTTCTTGAATTCGCTGCGCAAAGATCGCATTCCTGTCTCTATCTTTTTGGTTAATGGTATCAAGCTGCAAGGTCAAATCGAATCGTTTGATCAATACGTGGTACTGCTCAAAAACACGGTCAGTCAAATGGTTTACAAGCATGCCATCTCGACAGTAGTGCCAGCACGCAACCCACGTAGCGGCACTACTGGCACGGGTAGTCAAACACAAGGTGTTAGTCCAACTGGTTATCAAGGCGGCGGGTTTGAACGAGGCGGCAATCCTGCGGGTGTCGGCGGCTTTGAAGAGCGTGGGTTTGCTTCGAGTCGTAGCGGTTTTAACCGTGGCGGCTTTGGTCAAGGCCAAGATCGCGGGTTTGAGCGTGGTAGCTTCGGTCAAGATCGTGGATTTGAGCGCGGTGGATTTGGTCAAGACCGCGGCTTTGAATCGCCCGCAGACGAAGGGTCGCACGACGATAACGGCTAGGCGGCTTAGTACAGGATAAACGCCGTGATGCGATACGACTGATTGAATTAAAACCTGCTTTATAGTGGGTTTTTTTATATGATTTTTTATGGTTTTACAAGCAATGGAATGGGGCGTTGATACTCTAATACCCGCGCCTCTCAGTACGTTTGAAGATATTATTAATATTGACGATAGTATAGTAAAATAGACAATTGATTCATGATAACAATAGAGCGGATCCATGAGTAATACCCAAAGCAATCTCACCCACGAGCAATTTATCAGCACTGCTATTGAAGCCATCAATACGGAAATTTCTGCGTTGGCATTGTTGACAGAGCAGATAGATGATCGATTTGCCCAAGCCTGCGATATTATTTTGGCCTGTCAGGGTCGTGTGGTGGTGACGGGGATGGGTAAGTCGGGACTGATCGGGCGCAAGATAGCGGCGACCTTTGCCTCGACTGGTACGCCTGCGTTTTTTATGCACCCAGGCGAGGCAGGGCATGGCGACTTAGGGATGCTGGTCAAAGGTGATGTGCTGCTTGCCATCTCCAACTCTGGCGAGTCAGATGAGATCAAGATGCTACTTCCCGTGGTCAAGCGTCTAGAGATTCCGCTGATCAGTATCAGCCGTGATAAGCGTGGCATGTTGCCCCGTTCAGCGGACATCGTATTGACGCTCGGCAAGTCGCAAGAAGCTTGCCCGCTGAATTTAGCGCCGACTTCTAGTACCACAGCGACGTTGGCATTAGGTGATGCGTTGGCAGTGGCGTTGGTACATGCGCGTAATTTTACCTCAGAAGATTTTGCGTTGTCGCATCCAGCAGGCGCGCTTGGTCGTCAGCTACTGACTCGCGTGGAAGACTTGATGCACTCCAAGTCTGAAGACTTGCCGCTTATTCATCAGCAAGCGCCTTTACAAGACGCCCTCTTTACGATGTCAGCTGGGCGTTTGGGTATGACGGTGGTGATTGATGACAGCGATAGAGTGGTTGGCGTTTTCACCGACGGGGACTTACGCCGCGGCTTAGAAAAAGGCATCGATTTACAAACACCGATGCATGAGGTGATGGTCAGTAATCCTCGCCGCGTCAGTAAAACCATGCGAGCATCAGATGCGCTAAGCGTGATGAACGAAAATGGCATCAGTCAGCTACTCATCATCGATGAGCAAGACCGTTTAGAGGCCATCATTACCTTGCATGATCTACTAAAGGCTGGTGTAAAATAACTTTTATTGCGAAAAGTACAGAAAGTAAGACAAAGCGCCACTAAACAAAAACCAAGCTCATTAGCCGCTACAGTGCATGCAGTTTAATCATTATCTATAACATAATAAAAGAGAGATATCATGCAAGACTTAATCAAAAAAGCAGGAAGAGTCAAACTTTTGGTGATGGATGTCGATGGTATCTTATCAAACGGTCAAATCATTTATGATGCCAATGGCACCGAGACCAAGGCTTTTTCTGTACAAGATGGTGTCGGCGTCAAGTCGTTGGCGCGCTATGGTATTTTGACTGCCATTATCACAGGGCGCAGCAGTCCTATGGTCGACAAGCGTGCCCGTGAGATGGGTGTGGATTATGTCGTACAAGGTCGTGATGATAAACTGATTGCATTGACTGAGTTGTTAGCGATGCTGGATCCTGCGCTCAACATCACAGCAGCAGACTGTGCTTATATGGGCGATGATTTACCGGACATCAAAGCGATGCAGACCGTAGGGTTTGCCGCCACTGTCCCTAATGCCCATGCCGAGGTTATCAAGCGCAGCGACATGGTGACGACGCGAGCTGGTGGTACAGGTGCGGTACGCGAGATATGCGATTTGATTTTAAAGGGCCATGGGCACTATCAGGATTTTATAGCGCACTATACACTTGAGCAAACGCAAACTGGGGATGAGGAACTGTGAATACACGTGTATTAATTGTTCTGGCATTGATTATCGCTGGTATCGCTGGTTGGTTTTTTCAGCAACAAGGCGAGATAACCCCGCCGGTCAGTATGGAAGCGACCGATGTCGACTATGAAGCAACGGACATCAAGGCTGTGCAGACCAACGAGCAAGGCGAGACAGAATACGAGCTGACCGCCGAATCATTGACCCACAACCCTGTGACCAATCTCGATGAGATGTCCGGTATTACCATGAACTGGGAACCATCTGCCGAGCAGCGCTATCGTATTGAGGCTGGGAGTGCCGCTATCAGCCAGCAGACAGGGGAGCTTAGCTTGTCTGGCGGTTTTACCCTCATCAGTGAAGGCAATCCGGATAAAGAGGTCGAACCTATCAAGGTGACGGGCAGTACGCTAAAGGGCAATACCAAATCAGAACAAGTGTATAGCGAAGCACCTGTGAAAATCGAACAAGGGGCAAATCGTTTTGAAGCGGCCACTATGACAGCCAATCTCGAGACTGGTGATTATGAATTTGGGCAAGTAGCGGTCGCCTTTACACCAGCTCAGCGTCAGGACAAGGCCCTGTTTTAAAGTGGCTGTTTACAGTTTACAGTTTACAGTGCCCAGTTAGCTGCAAGTCCTTCTACCTATTATGAGACGAGTGATGTTTATGAAACCTAAATTTTTGTCTACGCTGCGCGCGCTACCGATGCTCATGCTGGTTGCGCTGCCGCTTTATAGCCACGCTCTGCCATCAGATGCCAACCAGCCGATCAAACTATTGGCAGACAAGGCCACGTATAGCGAGCGTACAGGGGTCACCAGCTATGCAGGCAACGTGATTATTACTCAAGGGACTTTTAAGATGACCGCAGATAATATCACGGTCAACCTATCTCAGCAGCGCAGTATCAACTCAGCGGTGGCGACCGGCCGACCAGCGACGATGCAGCAAATCGTGACACGAGAAAAAGGCCTAGCAAAAGGTCAAGCCAATAAGATTGATTATAATGCCGTCACTGGCATCATCACGCTGACTGGTAATGCCAGACTGGTGCAAAACGGCGCAAGTTTTGCAGGTAATGTCATTCGTTATAGTCTAAAAGCCGGCGATGTTGAGGCCACTGCCGGTGGTAATCAGCGCGTAGAGCTGGTATTTCCGCCCAATGCCAATAGCAGCCAAAGTGGTATACGTTAGACGGCAAAGCAGCTTTTGTCATCGTGCCTGAATTTTGCAAAACATGAGTAAGTTATGAGTGATAATCAAAGTATTGACCCTGTAGTCGCCCCGCAAGCCTCGGTCTCAAGCACCCGACTGTCTATGCAAAACTTGGGTAAGCGCTACGGAAAGCGCTGGGTCGTCAAGGACGTCTCGTTTTCTGTCGAACAAGGGCAAGTGGTGGGACTGCTAGGCCCAAACGGTGCTGGTAAAACCACCAGTTTTTATATGGTGGTCGGGCTGGTCAATATGGACAAAGGCCGCGTGACACTCGGTAAGATGGATCTGTCCAAATACGCCATGCATGAGCGTGCGCGGGCAGGTATTGGGTATCTGCCGCAAGAGGCTTCAATATTTCGCAAACTCTCTATCGAAGACAATATTTTGGCGATCTTACAGACGCGAACAGAACTAAGTGCCGCTCAGCAGCGCCAAGAGCTTGAAAAACTCATCGGTGAGTTCCATTTAGAGCATGTGCGCAAATCTTTGGGTATGAGCGTCTCTGGTGGTGAGCGCCGCCGCTGTGAGATTGCCCGTGCTCTAGCGGCTGACCCGAAGTTTATTTTGTTAGATGAGCCGTTTGCTGGGGTAGATCCTATCTCTGTCGGCGATATCAAAGACGTGATTTTGACCCTAAAAAATCGCGGTATCGGCGTCCTGATTACTGACCATAATGTGCGAGACACATTGGCCATCTGTGAAAAAGCCTATATCGTCTCAGAAGGTGCCATTATCGCTGAAGGTACCTCTTGTGAAGTGCTAGAAAATGAGTTGGTGAAGTCAGTGTACTTGGGTAAAGACTTCCAAGTATAAGCCATTCATCTTTCATACTTTTTTACCATGATGGGGGCTAGGTACTCAGTTTATTGGTATTATCAATCAAACACCTAAAATAGGCTCATAAATTATGGCAAAAAATAAGAGCAGTTATGTTTGTCAAAGCTGCGGTGCGCATTTTGGTAAATGGGCAGGGCAGTGTAGCGATTGTAGTGAATGGAATAGTTTGGTCGAAGCCCCAAATGTCAGCATGCCGCATCATAACAAAAGCGCGGCAAAATCTACGGCCAGCCGTGGCACTCCTCGTACGGCCAGTACTGCCAGTACTGCTGCGACCGGCAATTACTCAGGGACACATAGTGCGGTGATGCCACTCAATGCGGTGAGCGTCACATTGGATACACGCTTGCCGACAGGTATCAGCGAGTTCGATCGTGTGCTAGGTGGCGGCTTGGTCGCAGGCTCAGTGGTGCTGATCGGTGGTGATCCGGGTATCGGCAAGTCAACCATTCTTTTACAGACAGCGACCAATATGGCGCGCGCCGACTCGTTGGCGGGTAGTGCGCTGTACGTGACGGGCGAAGAATCATTGGCTCAGGTCGCTATGCGTGCCAAACGCTTAGAGCTGCCAGCCGATAGATTGCGAGTATTGGCGGAGACCAATGTAGAGACCATCTGTGCCGCATTGACCCAAGAGCAACCGGCGATTGCGATTATTGACTCTATTCAGACCATTTATACCGACGCCATTAGCTCGGCACCGGGCGGCGTCAGTCAGATTCGAGAGTCAGCCGCGATGTTGACCCGTTATGCCAAACAGACAGGTACCGCGTTATTTTTGGTCGGTCATGTGACCAAAGAGGGTACACTTGCAGGCCCGCGCGTACTTGAGCACATGGTCGATACGGTGCTGTACTTTGAGGGGCAGTCAGACTCTCGTTTTCGGATGATTCGCGCAGTCAAAAACCGTTTTGGCGCAGTCAACGAGCTGGGTATCTTTGGTATGACAGATTTAGGTCTCAAAGAAGTGGCGAACCCTTCAGCAATTTTTTTGAGCCGTTACGACAAGCCTGTCGCAGGCTCAGTGGTGATGGTCAGCCGCGAAGGCACAAGACCGCTATTGGTTGAGGTGCAGGCATTGGTGGACGACTCACAAGGATCGCCTAGGCGCATGGCATTGGGGTTAGATTTTCAGCGTTTATCGATGCTGCTGGCAGTGATGCATCGTCATGGTGGTATCCATACCAGCGGTCAAGACGTTTATGTCAACGTCGTCGGCGGGGTCAAAGTGATAGAGACAGGCTCTGATCTGGCGGTATTACTTGCGTGCGCGTCAAGTATCAAAGAGCGCGCTTTGCCATCTTCGCTAGCGGTGTTTGGTGAGGTGGGTCTTTCAGGTGAAATCCGTCCCGTACCCAATGGACAAGAACGGCTCAAAGAAGCTATGAAGCATGGCTTTAAGCATGCTATTATTCCTAAGGCCAATGCGCCTGCAAAAGGTGCGGCGCAGTTTAAAGGAATTAACGTCATCGCGGTGGAGCGTCTAGATGATGCCATCGAAAGCGCTTTTGAGTTATGAGGGGAGTCTTGCTCAAGCAGACACTATGAATGACCTTTAAAATAAAAAAAGCACCTAACTTATTCAAGTTGGGTGCTTTTTTAGTGCTATGCTTTAAATATCAAACCAGTATTAGGGTCCTGCAACGCGCTCGATTGATACGTTACCGACACCTTTATTGGTGATACCTAAACGCTTAGCAGCGCCATAAGATAAGTCTAATACTCGGTTGCCATGGAATGGGCCACGGTCGTTCACCTTAACCACGACACTTTTGCCATTGGTTTTGTTGGTTACTTTGACATAGCAGTTCAAAGGTAGAGAACGGTGAGCAGCTGTCAAACCATTCATGTCAAAAGTTTCGCCGCTGGCTGTTTTGCGGCCATGAAACTTACGACCATACCAAGAGGCAAGCCCTGTTTGTTTAAATTTGCTCACAGAGTTAGAAGCCACAGCAGTGAGACGCTCTAATACATCTTCGTCGTTGCTGACTTCTGTGGTATCACTGGCCAGTAGTGAGCTGTTCAGTGCCAACGATGTTGGCTTGCGTGCTGACTTGACCAAGCTTGATGCGCCGTCATGCTGACGGCTAAGCTCACTTAAAACGCGATCGATATGGGCGGCGTTGTCTTGCGAAATCATAGCAAGATTGGTTTTTGCTTCAGCGGCATTTGCATGAGTCGCCGCTGCAGAGCCAGCGAACAACACAGCTGACACAGTCAGTAAACCAGATAAACGCTTATTCATAGATACCTCGATAACTTATATATCAAAACCTAACTCTATTCTTCTGAGGTTTGGATGGAGAGCCGCAGCGCCGGAGTAATCCAGCGGTATCACACGCTCCAAAGCCTTCTCATCACGATATATATTGATGACGACCAAAGGCTTTATAGGTATTAATATATGTTAATTTTATGTCATTATCATAAGTGGTTTTCACACCTAGCTACTTATGAAACGCTCAAAGGATGGTTAACGATACATACTTGATTTAAACGATAACGATCTTAGGAGAAAAGACGATGCCAAATATATAAGGCACATTGCTAACTTAATCAAGGGTTTGAGAAGTGTTCAGTGTAACTTTGTTATCAAACCGTTAATTAAGTAGTGTCTTTGCAAGCCTGCAATCTACAAGTCGCTAACTATACGGCTGAGCTACAACCAAAATATAATTGAATGCAAAGTTTTTTAGCACCTATGTACGGGTTATGTATCACAGGGCAATAAAAAGAGGGTAACGCAATTATTTGTAAAAAACAAGGATTAATGTCTATCCGCACCAATCAGTCATGCGTTGGTACTAAAGGATACTTGAGGAGAAGTGTTGGATTATGCGATAGATTAAAGTAGCCTTAGCTTGGTCTGTGCGTATGAATAGACATCAGTAGTCCAAAGCCTGCCATCAAGGTGACAATGGCTGTACCGCCATAACTAATGAATGGCAACGGCACCCCAACCACGGGTAAGATGCCGCCAACCATGCCAACGTTGACGAATATATACACAAAAAACGACATGGCGATGGCACCAGCCAGCAGCCGGCTATAGACATCAGGATGCGTAAAAGCGATATATAACGCCCGTGCCAGTAGGCAGCAGTAAATGAACATCAGCAGCAACACACCAAGCAAGCCAAACTCTTCTGAGAATGCAGCAATGATAAAGTCTGTATGACCTTCTGGCAAAAAATGCAGATGTGACTGCGTGCCTTCTAGGTAGCCTTTACCAGTGAGTCCGCCTGAACCGATAGCGGTTTTGGACTGTATGATGTTCCAACCAGCGCCTTGGACATCTGCCTCTGGGTTGAGCAGCGTCATGACACGCGTCCGCTGATAATCGTGCAACAAAAAATTCCATGCAATGGCCACAAAAGGTACGGCAAGAATGGCAGCCGCGGAAATCAGCCGCCAAGATAGACCAGCTAAAAACAACACAAAAATCCCACTGGCCGCGACCAACAATGATGTGCCTAGGTCTGGCTCTTTGGCGATCAACAACACCGGAACCATAATCAAGGCTAAGGTAACGATAATGCTTGCAAAAGAGGGCGGCAGGTCACGCTTGGACAAAAACCAAGCACACATCATCGGCATCCCAAGCTTCATAAACTCTGAGGGCTGCACGCTACCGAACCCTGGAAGGTTAATCCAGCGCTGAGCACCCATCCGAACTTCACCAATGATATCGACCAACACCAATAAGATAAGCCCTAAGACATAAAAGATGGGCGTAAAGGTTCGATAAACGCTAGGAGGGATCTGCGCCATGGTAAACATCACAGCAAACGCCACACCATAACTGACCACTTGACGGATGACCATGTCCACGTCTTGACCGGCGGCGCTATACAAAATCGTCAAGCCAATACAGCAGACCGTCAATAACAAGAGGGTCAGCCAGGGGTCGATATGAATACGTTGCCACAGCGTCGGTGCATGACCTTGGCCTAAATGATGGCTCTGACGTGAAAAACGGTATTGCGGGTTAGAAGACATAGGCAAGTGGGGCTGACAATTGGTATAAAAAATGGGGGAGCCAAAAATAAGACATCAAACCTAACGATGTTGTCTTAGTATCGATAGCCTACCGTATATAAGGTAACACATAAGCAATAAAGTCACGTAATTATAAAACTATTAAGCATAAGTGTTATTTGTAAATTTTTGACCTCTATTTAGAAGCGATAGTTTAGCCTGCTTGCTGAAAATTTGATAGTATCGATAAAACGTTTTTAGCGGCAGTTTCTTGCAATGACTCATACAAAAAAACCTCTCTATAGGCAAATCTATCAGCCTATGCTGGCTCTCATGCTAGCTCTCATGCTAGGTGCCAGCAGTATCACCACCCACGCCGTTATTATAAGTGACGATAGTGAGCGCCGTATTCAAGTCAGACACGGCAACAGTACGGCAAATGCTTATGTTAATAACAGTGACTCTAATCATAGTCCGGGCGTGACCATGCTTAGCGGCGCGAATGCCGTATCGGGTGACAGTATGCAAAGCTTGATTGCCCAAAAACAGCGTGATTTTGAGTCGAGCTTGTCCATACAAGAAAACAAGCGTGTCAATATCAAGCAGCGTCCACCTAGCTATACGTCCCCCAACAATCGCTATAGCACCGCGCGCAATACTTATAATAATACCTATCGTGATTTTTCTAGTATGGATTTTCATGCATGGCTCAATAGCAACAGCTACCGCGCCCGTCAAGTGGCTGATTATCAGCGTTATCTTAGCGCCCGCGTTGGCGCTCAAAACGTACCGCCTTTGTCGCAGCTACTCACCACAGCACGCAGCTGGAGCAAGTGTGGCTATGAGCCCTACCAGTTGCCACCGCAAGAGCTGTGGGCAAACATCGTACCGACGTTGCGATTATATAGTGAGCTCAAGCATCAAGGTGTACTGCCTGCCACCAGTGAGATACGGTCGGTATATCGCAGCCCTGGGCTCAATGATTGTGCCGGCGGTGCTGCGCGTAGTAAACACATGAATGCAAGTGCCATAGATATTTGGGTGCCAGAATACCAAGACGATCTGTGGCGACTGAGCACCATGCAAGATGGCTTGTGTCAGTTTTGGCACTATCAAGGAGAAGCGCACAACTTTGGGTTGGGGCTATATGCCACAGGGGCGATTCACCTAGATACCGACGGCTACCGAAAATGGGGCTTTAATCATGCCAGCAGTAGCTCATCATGTCGCTATTAGCTCAAGAAAAACGACCGTTTTGCCTAAGGGGGCACAGAGCCTAATAAATTTCGGTCAAAGCCGTTATAATAGTGCTGATACAATAGCGATAAGTGGCGCATGCTTTATTGATTGATCATGCCAGATTGCTGGGTAAATATTATTGGGTAAATAAGGTAACAACAGGCGTTTATGACAAGCGGGATTTATGAAAAAGCGGTATATAACCACAGTGGAAACTGCCATGATTGATAAATCGAAGACAGGGTTTTGGCAGTCAAGTAATATATATTTGACGTTTTTTGGTGTCAGTTTTTTATTGCTTTTGGCCGTCAGTGCTTGTAGCTCAGAGAGCTTCTCTGAAAACGGCACGGCAGGGGCAGACAAAGCAGTCATGAATGACAATAAAGCCAAAGCTGAGCAAAACGCCCAAGAGATTAAAGACAATATCAGAAACTCTTATGCCAGATTGGCCTCTGGTCGCTCTGATGTCTGCCCAAAGCTTATCCAAGAAAAGGTAGGCAGTCCGGTAGTCGAGCGTACCGCTGAAGTCATGGTCGGTGATTACTGCGATTATTTTTTGTATGCAAGAGAAGGACAAGTGATTGCTGTGCAGACAGACAATCGTCAGCTAGAAGCTTTGCTTATCGTCCCAACGCTGCATAATTTTGCCAACGGTGATTATCAGGTCGGCTCTTATGATAAGCATGTGATTCGCTTAAGCTATAATGGCGCGACGTATAAGCCTGAAAATCTGGTTTATGATGTTGCCGTTACTGTCTCTGATGTACATTAATAGCGCTCAATCATAAAGTCTAAGTCATAAAACATGAAACATAACATGGACGATACCACGTGGCATCGTCCATTTTTTACGGCGGTTTGTTTTATCACCGAGAAGTATTTGGCGCTATTTTTTAGCCTGCTTGTCTTGCCAAGGATCTACCTGCCCGACAGTGACAATCAAAAAATCATCAGGCTGCAACGTATCGCGTAGGGTTTGATTGACGTCAGCGAGCTGTACTTGATCGATACGATTGACATAATCGTCTAGGTAGCTGTTTGGTAATTGATAAAAGTTCATCATTCCCAGCAAACCATTGATGCCTGCATTGCTGGCAAAGCCCATCGGAAAGCTGTTTTTTAGGCTGTCTTTGGTCAGACGTATCTCGTCATGGGTAAGACCATTATCCAAAGTCTCTTGAATAACTGCTAAGCTTGCATCAATGGCTGCGCGCGCTTTGTCATTGCGGGTCGAAAACCCAATCTGATACGGGCCGCGTGTTAGCATCGGGTTCATAGCACCTGAGATACCATAGGTGTAGCCAAGGTTTTGTCTGATTTCAGTCATCAGGCGAGCGTTAAAATCACCCCCTGCCAATACGTCATTACCGATGGCAAAGTTGGTTTGCTGCTGCTGCTCTTTTGGATTGGTCGCGCGTTTGCTACCCAGTTGCCCCATTAGCACCGTGGTTTGTGTACTGGGAAAGGGTATATGAACATGCTTGGCTTGGGTGAGGGGCTTGGGTTCGGCAAGCTCAGGCGCAGGCTGACCGGAGGGCAGCGTGGTGGTAATGTCCTCAGCCAGTTTTTTTGCTTGCGCCAAGGTGAGGTTGCCCGTGATAGCAAGAGAGGCATTGGCCGCGACCAGATAGCGGTTTTTAAAATCGATAAGCTGCTGCTTGTCTATGTTTGGTACGGTCTCAAGGGTACCAACTGAAGGGTGCGCATAAGGATGATCGCCGTATAGTGCTTGACTAAACGCAATGCTCGCCAGACTGCTTGGGTCTTGTTTTTGCTGCTGTAAGCCGACCAGCAAGCGTGCTTTGTTTCGTGCCAATACTTCATCATTAAAGGCAGGCTCGGTGAGCATCTGTGTCATCAAGTCGGCAGCTGGCAATAAGTGCGCATCATCTGACAAGCTGCGTAGCGAGACAATAAACATGTCTTTGTAGGCGCGGCTACTCAGATTGATGCCTAAGGTTTCAACGGCTCGTGTAAACGCTGTTTCATCCAAGCGCTTGGCACCTTGTGTCAGCATGGTGGCGGTCATATTGGCAATGCCAAAACCTTTTTTGCGTATGCTACTATCGCGGGCGCTACCGGCGTTAAAGCGTAGATCGATATCGACGATGGGCAGCGCGGTTGTTTGGACAAAGCGCACGGGCACACCGGCGCTGGTCGTAAATTGCTCAATCGCTGGGACAGTGACGGTCAAAGGCATAGCATTATCCAAACTGCTGAGCTTAGATAAGGCGGCAATGGGCGCGCTGGTATCGACGATTGCAGTACTGCGATTTTCTTCTGTGGCTGTATAGTCTGCTTGCGCTGGCATGACCAGTGTGGTCAGGCTCAATAATACCCCGATGCTAAGCGGTGACAGTTTATAGCTGAAGGGTCTTTTGATTACTTGCAATAAATCACTAGTATGGCTCATGGTTTTCTTCTTATTCATCATGTATTTGGCAGGCGACTGATTGAGGCTTATTTATCTGTAGCGTCTTGTTGTCCAAGCTTTTCTTGCACGGACTCTTTTCGCTCAGTCTCTTTGGGCGGTATGATATGCATCGCAGTCAAGTTGTTTTTTACCAGATACTTTTTGCTCGCCGCCTGAATGTCTTGTACTGTGATGTTATCAAGCTTGCTTGGTAGCTCGGCCAGCAGCCGATCGTCGAGCCCGATAGATTGTAGTGAGCCAATCATACGTGCTTGACCCTCCATACTATCTTGTGCGTAGATAAGGCCTGTGACGGTGTTGGTCTTAGCGCGACTGATTTCATCGGTGGCGATAGGGTCGGTTTTTAGTTTTTCTATCTCATCGATAATGGCTTGCTGAGCTTGTGCTAAGCTGACGCCTTCGCGCGGTGTTGCTTGAATCAAAAACAACCCGTCACCGCGATCTAACAGATCATAGGACGTGCCGACTGTGGTCAGTAGACCCTGCTCACGTATCAAGCGGCTCTCTAGACGGGCAGAGAGGCCACCATCTAGGACGTCCTGAGCGAGCGAGAGCGCATAGGCTTGTTTTTCATCGTTTTTATCTACAGTCACAAGGCTTGGGACGTTATAACCCATCAGCAAAACGGGTACTTGTACGGCTTGCTCAGAGTCGACTTTTTGGTAGCCGCGAAAGCCTGGTTGTCTAACGGCTGGGCGTTTGGGTAGATGACTTGGCGTTAGCTGCCCAAAGTAGCGCTGCACCTGCGTCAATACATCTTTTGGCTGTACATCGCCGACGATGACTAACGTGGCGTTGTTTGGTGCATACCATGTTTTGTACCAGTCTTTTAAATCAGGCAGCGTGATAGACGCCAGCTCATCCATGGAGCCGATGACCGATTCGCCCTTTGGACTATCAGGCAGCGCAAGCAAACGAAATGATTCGTAAGCTTTGGCAAGCGGGTTGTCATCAGTACGCTGACGGCGCTCCTCCATCACTACCTGATGTTCTTTGGCAAACTCATCTGCATTGAATATAAGGTTTTTCATACGGTCAGCTTCTAGCTCAAGCGCTAGCGGAAAACGGTTGGCTGGGAACAGCTCGTAATAACCGGTGTAGTCGTAGCTGGTAAAGGCATTATTGATCCCGCCAAACTTGGCAATCAAGCGCTCAAAGTCATCGCTTGATACATCGCTTGTGCCTTTAAACATCATATGCTCAAGCAGGTGCGAGATGCCCCCTTTATCGACCGGTTCGTCTGCCGAGCCAACGCGATACCAAACCTGTGTCATCACGACAGGAGCGCGGTGGTCTTCTCTAATCACCACTTTTAAACCGTTTTTTAACTGGTACTCATGGCGGCCGGACATGTCCATACTCAAGGCTGATGCACTCTGAGAACGACTAGCGTATTGGGCGCCATTATCGGTATTTTGGCCTGCTTGGCTTTGCGCTTCGCTAAGCGGTGTCGCTGCTGATGAAGGTGGGCTGATAGCACTGGTTTGGCAAGCACTTAGGGTTGTTGCCAACGCCAGCGCACACGCGATGCGTAATGATAGAGCAGATAAAGGCGCAGAGGGTACAGACGATAAAAAGGGCAGTGACATGGTGGCTTCTACTTATATAAAATGGCAGCGAATAAACAGGCAAAAAACAATCAATCAGACGTGTGATTCATGGCGAAAAAGCACGCAGTTAGATAGACTTGTGCGCCCCAACCATGACGCTGGCAGTCGGCTTGATTTCTTGAGTCGTGCTACACCCAGTCATCGAGAAGGCGATGCTCGTCAATAATAATGCCGAACCGATGCTGGTGGTTTTTTTGCTCAGGCGGTTATGATAAGAAAGTAGTGACATAATTGTTTCCAAAAATAATGATGAAAGATGACTGTGTTTGGATAAGGCAGTCTTTAAATAAGACTCTGTAGAGTAGGCGAAGTCTGAAAGATATAAGGTCGGATTTTTGTGTCCAAACCTTAAGCCAAACTTACTTGGCATCACGCCTGAATCCTCATACCCAAGGCATTTATCGATTGTCCGACATGGTAGGGCAGAGCGCACTTGTAATTATGCTAAACTAGACCAAAATAATCCGCCACGCTGGGATTTGTCGATAGCGAAAACGGATTACATACCAAACCATTTAAAATAATCAAATTATTGATAGCAACAACTTTTAGGGCAAGCTTATGAACAACCCAAATAATAGCAGTCGTGTGGTCATCAATCTAGATGGCGATCTAGACGATTTAGATGACGACGATATTACCTTACCCAGTCTGCCAGCGCAATCAGTGCCCATTATCGATGAGTCTGAACATCAAGAGGATCCTCACACAGCGCAAAAGGACACAACTGCGGTTACAAATGGCTCTTCGGCAGATAGTGCAGATAATGTCGCTTTAGGCGCGCCCATCGTGACGCTTGATGAGCAAGGTGACATCAGTCACACATCGACGACGCAGACTGAAATGGATGAGCACGCGGTCGATGATGCTAAAGAGAGTGATAATAATACCAGTGATCACGCCGTATCAGCACCGCCGCAGCCTAAGCCCAGTACCGTTTCCACTATCCCGGCCATGCCATTGCAAGAAAAACTAGGCGATAGCCAAAGTGTTAGTGCTACTCGTACGCCTGCAGCCAGTCAGCCTACATCTGAAGCAGCAGAGGCGGTAGAAGACAAAAAGGTAGAAGACAAGAAAAAGGGCAGCTGGTTTAGCCGTATGAAAACGGGGCTAAGTAAGTCACGTAAAAACCTAGCCGAAGGCATGGTCAACATTCTGATCGGCGGCAAGGAGATCGATGACGAGCTGTTAGAAGAGGTCGAAGATCAACTACTGGTCGCCGATATCGGGGTCAATGCCACCAATCGTATCATCAAAAGTCTCACCGAGCAGACCGACCGTGGTGACTTGATTTATGCCCACTCCCTTTATAAAGCGCTACAAAATGAGCTGGTTGATATCTTAACACCAAAGGTTGCACCGCTGCTTATTGACACCAGCAAAAAGCCCTTTGTTATTTTGGTGGTTGGCGTCAACGGTGTCGGAAAAACCACCACCATTGGTAAGCTTGCCAAGCGCCTACAAGGCGAGGGCAAATCTGTCATGCTCGCGGCAGGTGATACCTTCCGCGCGGCAGCCACCGAGCAGCTACAAATCTGGGGTGAGCGAAACGACATACCAGTCGTGGCACAGGGTCATGGCTCTGACAGTGCGTCGGTGATTTTTGATGCCATGCAGTCGGCCAAAGCCAAAAACATCGATGTGTTAATCGCTGATACGGCTGGGCGCTTGCAAAACAAGACTCATTTGATGGCGGAGCTTGAAAAGGTGGTGCGTGTCATGCGTAAAGCCGATCCTAGCGCGCCGCACGAAGGCATGATCGTTCTCGATGCAGGTACCGGACAAAACGCCATCAATCAGGTCGAGCTGTTTAATAAAGTTGTGCCATTGACTGGGATCACCGTCACCAAACTAGACGGTACGGCCAAAGGCGGAGTGGTCTTTAATATCGCTGAAACGACGGACGTGCCGATTCGCTATATCGGCGTGGGAGAGTCGATTGATGACTTGCGTGCCTTTAGTCCTAAGCAGTTTGTCGCCGCTTTATTTGAAACCGATGACAAAGCGTAGCACTGCTAGCATGATTTGGGTGAACAAGCAAAATAGTGATGACCCAAAACGAGTGAGCGTATCAGTAGGAGCAAGGAGGCATCATGATAGTCACTGAAGCGGTACTTGCATCGCACCGAGTCGCATTGATTGCGAATGGGCATGCGCAGGATACGCCTAGGTTGGTGGAGGTCAACTGGCTGCAAGCAGGGGACAGTTGGCACTCTTCAAAGTCCATTGCTAAGCTAAAAAAACATCATGGTCTTTGTGATAAAGACTTTAGCTTTATCACAAAAAATAGCCTAAGCAAAACTAAGCCAGCTCAAGCGTTACTCATTGACACCATCTCGCAGCTCACCGCGTATTTTAGCGGCGCGCGGCAGACCTTTGATTTGCCGCTAGACATGAGTCTGGGCACCGAGTTTCAGCAGCGGGTGTGGCAGGCTTTGCAAGGCATCGATTATGGTGAGGCCATCAGCTATGCTGAGCTCGCAAAGCGAGTGGGCAGCCCAAAAGGCTTTCGCGCGGTTGCCAATGCCAATAGCAAAAACCCTTTTAGTATTATCGTTCCATGTCATCGCGTGATCGCAAGCGATGGTAAGCTTGGTGGCTATACAGGTGGATTAGATAAGAAGAAATATCTGCTAGCGCTTGAAGGGGTGAAGTGTAGAACGTAAAGATAAACATAACGTTTGAACTATTGAGTGATTGAACAGAAAAAAGCACCAAGCCACTGTCGGTTTGGTGCTTTTTTCTGGGGGTGTTCTTGCCAGTATTTAGTTAACCCCAGTTCGGGATAAGCCACATTGTAACTCATTGAGAGCCCATCCCAGATTCTGTGTAACTGCAATTTAGATTAAATGCTTACTAACGCGCTCATCGAACATAATCATAAAGCGATTAAGAGCAGACGTCCAGTTACGGATAGGCATTGACCATTTTTTAGACGCCTGCTGGGTCGCTAGGTACACCACTTTAAACGCCGCCTGATCCGATGGAAACACCTTACGCTTATTCACCGCCGTCCGAATCACACTGTTTAGCGACTCTATCGCATTGGTGGTATAAATCACTTTTCTGATGTCTTTCGGATACTCAAAGAACACCGTTAAGCCCTCCCAGTTATTACGCCAAGACTTAACCACGTGCGGATAACTTTCACCCCACACCTCATCAAAGTGCTCAAGGTTGGCCTCTGCCATCTCAAGCGTATCAGCGCTATAGATGGCCTTTAAATCAGCCGCTACGGCCTTCTTATCCGTCCACGGTACAAACTTCATGGCGTAACGCACCATATGCACGATACACAGCTGAACCTGCGTGTTTGGATATACCGTATTAATTGCCTCACTAAAGCCTTTGAAGCCATCTACACAGGCAATGAGGATGTCTTGTACCCCGCGGTTTTGTAGTTCAGTAAGAACACCTAGCCAGAACTTAGCGCCCTCATTCTCTGATAGCCACATACCAAGCAGCTCTTTTTTACCATCAAGTCCCACACCTAGCGCCAGATAGATAGCCTTGTTGAACCGCCCCGGTATTGTCGGAGACTCAACATTCTGAGAGAATACCACAATGAAAAGAAAAACCTACACTCCTGAGATTAAAGAACGCGCCGTTCGCATGCTCATTGAAGCGGCAGGCGACTACCCCTCTACCTGGTCAGCCATCAAAGCCATAGCGTCAAAGATTGGCTGCACGCCTGAGACCCTACGATCATGGCATAAAAAGCACATTGATCAAACCATTCCTGCAAACATTCAAGCTCAAAGCCAAGCGGAGCGTATCAAAGAGCTTGAACGTGAGAACAGAGAGTTAAAGCAAGCCAATGAGATTATAAAGAAAGCTGCCGCTTTTTTCGCCCAGGCGGAGCTCGACCGCAAACCCAAGTAATGGTTGATTTTATTGAAGATCATAAACAACAATATGGAGTCGAGCCAATCTGTAGAGTATTACCGATTGCTCCATCCACATACTATCGTGCTAAAGAACTAGAAGAAAATCCTGAAAAGCGTTCACAGCGTAGTCAGCATGACGATTTCTACCTTAATGAGATTAAACGTATCTGGAAGAACAGCAAATGCCGTTACGGTGCTCGTAAAGTTTGGCAACAGTTGAAAGCAGAGGGTATACATCCTGCACGCTGCACTATAGAGCGGTTAATGCGTCAGCATGGTATGCAAGGTGTTTGGCGAGGTAAAGGTAAGATAACGACTAAGTCTCGTGATGATCAAAAGCGTGCTGATGATTTAGTTAATCGTAACTTTAACGCCCATCGTCCTAACCAACTATGGGTAGCTGATTTTACCTATATAAAGACATTGAGTGGTTGGGTATATACTGCTTTTATCATTGACGTGTTTGCTCGCGCTATTGTTGGCTGGAAAGTTTCTAATCGCATGAATACCGATATGGTTATGGCAGCATTAAATCAGGCGATAGCAGATGGGAACCATCTCAAAGATGTGATTCATCACAGTGATCGTGGGGTTCAGTACTTATCCATTCGCTATACTGACAAAATGTGTGACTCTGGTATCATCGCTTCTGTCGGCACGACTGGTGATTCATACGATAACGCACTGGCTGAAACGGTTAACGGGCTGTATAAATCTGAGGTAATTGACTATTTAAAGGAGAACTGGACTGGCGTTAATGATGTTGAACTGGCAACCCTTGAATGGGTGGACTGGTTTAATAAAATACGACTGCATAGCACCATTGGTTATGTGTCACCTTTTGAGTTTGAAAAACGATATTATGATAATTTAATCCTGTCAGGCATGGCTGCCTGACTCAAGTAAAACACTCTCCGATATAGTCGGGGCTTTTCACCGGTAGTGTTCAAAATTCTGTGTCATTCCCCTAAACTATGTAAAAAACAAGGAATGACACCATGCAAAACTTTGACTTTAACGAAGCCTTAAAAGGCATTCAAGCAGGTAAACCTATCACAGGCAGTG
>NZ_CAJHBJ010000020.1:0-50822 GCF_904846595.1 Psychrobacter sp. HII-4
TTGAAACATTTTAGGGGCATTGCCACGCGATATGATAAGCTCAAAGATAGCTATGCAGCGGCGGTAATGCTCGCTTGTGTCTTTATCTGGTTGCCCCTGATTTGAATTCTATACACACCCTAGTGAATCTAAATTATTATATTCAACTAATTAGATAGTTTACATCATCACTTCAGTGACGGCTATTATAACACATAAGTCGACTCGTAGCATCACTACAATCAACCAGTCATCGCTATATAACTACCGCTTAAAGAAATAATCAATAATTATTGATTTTTTTGTTCTCCTTTGGCGCGGCAGGCTGGTCGTAATATTCGAGAAAAGCTGTTTGGCCTGCACTATTTTTAATCCAATATCACCTAATGGAATAACTCATAATGACTGACTTAATCATAAAAAAACGCTCGTTTAGCGACTCATAAAACCCTTGTCAATATTCTAATAACAGACCAGCATATCGCTCGTATTGAGGAGATAGCTGACGATATGGACTAAAATGGCTAAATACTATCAAACGGCGTTAAATCACTCACGAATATCTTGATATCCATAGGTTTCCATAGCATAGACCTATAACACAGACCAAATGGTTTGGGCAAAAAAAGGGACAGTCACCTAACTGTCCCTTTTTTATATATTTTAATGTGCCAATCGCGACCGATTAGTTGGCAGGCACATCAAAATAATCAAGATCAAAGTTCATCATTGGGTCACTACCAGCTTTGACCATTTGTGCATGCGCATTGATACGTGGCAAGATACGGCCAACGAAATAATCAGCAAGCTTGGCTTTGTTGGTGTAGAACTCACCCTCTTTGCCATTGGCGGCCTCGACCATCAAGGCAAACATATACGAGTAGGCAAGGTAACCAAAGGCATGCATATAGTCAACCGCGCAGCCATTGATTTCGTTCTTACGCTCGCCGATATTGCTTAGCACTGTGGTGGTCAGCTCTTCGATGGTGTCAGCTGCATCTAGGGTGGCCTGCTTGATGCCATGTTCGGCCTGCATGTTGTTGACAAAATCACGAACTTCACCTAAGAAATGAGTGACATATTTGCCGTTATTTTTTGCCACTTTACGACCGAGTAGGTCAAGCGCTTGAATACCGTTGGTGCCTTCATAGATCTGCGCGATACGAGTATCACGGACAATTTGCTCCATGCCCCATTCGCGGATATAGCCATGACCGCCAAATACTTGCTGGCAATCAACCGTGGCTTCTAGTGCTTTATCGGTTAAGAAGGCTTTGGCAACTGGCGTCAGTAGGGCAACGCGCGCCGCCGCGGCTTGAGCGGCCTCTGGGTCAGTACTAAACTTTTCTTCGTCAAGGTTTTTGGCGACATACATGGCAAAGCAGCGTGACGCTTCTGTGTTGGCTTTGGCATTTAGCAGCATGCGGCGCACATCAGCATGATGGATGATGGCATCGGCAGGTTTTTCTGGGCTTTGGATTTGGGTGTCACTGCGACCCTGACCACGGTCATTGGCGTATAATGCTGCGTTTTGATAAGCCAGCTCAGAGCCACCAAGGCCTTGTAGACCCATGGTCACACGCTCATAGTTCATCATGATAAACATAGAAGATAAGCCGGTGTTTTCTGCGCCCACCATCCAGCCTTTGGCGTTATCAAAGTTCATCACGCAAGTCGCTGAGGCTTTGATACCCATCTTATGCTCGATAGAGCCAACCGCTAAGGTGTTGCGCTCGCCCAAGCTACCATCTTCATTGACCAAGAATTTTGGCACGACAAATAATGAAATGCCTTTTGAGCCTTCTGGCGCATTGGGGGTTTTTGCCAATACCAAATGAATGATATTGTCAGTGAGGTCATGCTCACCACCAGTGATAAAGATTTTGGTGCCAGAGATATTGTAGCTACCATCATCGTTTGGCACGGCTTTGGTTTTGATGATGCCGAGGTCAGTACCTGCATGTGGCTCAGTCAAGCACATGGTGCCCGACCATTCGCCGGCATACATTTTTTCTAGATAGGTTTGTTTTTGCTCTTCAGACGCCGCCGCGTTGAGGCAAAGCGTCGCGCCAACCGTTAGGTTAGGGTAGAGGGCAAAGGATTGGTTGGCGGTAAATACCATCTCTTCGGTCAGCATGGTGACCATCTTTGGAAAACCTTGACCGCCGTACTCAGCATTACCACTCAAGCCCACCCAGCCTGACTCGGCATACTGCTTATAAGCTTCTTTAAAACCAGTAGGCGTGGTGACAACGCCATCACCCTCAAAGGTTGCGCCTTCTTCATCACCGCTACGGTTGATAGGCAACAAAACGTTTTTTGACAGTTTTGCCATTTCTTCTAAAATCATATCGACGGTTTCGGTATCGACATGAGCTAGGTTTTCGTTATTTTGCCAAAACTCAGGCGCGTTAAATACATCGTTTAAGATAAAGCGCATGTCATTAAGAGGGGCATTATAAACAGCCATAAACATTCCTTTGGTTCAAATAAATAAAAGTTGGAGCGATGAAAATAAGAAGTGCCAAACGTATGGATTGCTTTTTGAGGTCATCTGCGCGACTCATAATCAAAGCAACGGCTAAGCAAAGTTTAACAAATAAGCCTATGAGCGGGTGTGTTTCTTCGTGAATTATGCGTACACCAAAATATAATTGACCAACAAAATCGGCAACACACTTTGGTATGTTGCCGATATAGGTATAGTGTGCTGTCGTCAAAATACTACAAAAACACTATTAAAACGCAAATTGATCCACATCCATGCTCATGTATGGCTCAACGCCTGTGCTGATGCGCTGTACATAGGTCGTGGTACGTGGTAGTAGTTTAGTGAAATAGAATTGAGCCGTTTTAACCTTGGCATCATAGAATGCTTTTTCGCCAGTGCCGTCGGCAATAGCGGTTTGAGCAACCAATGCCATACGCGCCCATAAATAAGCCAAAGTTACATAACCACTAAAGTACATGTAATCAACCGCGGCAGCGCCAACAGCGTCTGGGTTTTCAGTGGCTTGCATCCCAATACGTGATGTTAGATCACCCCATTCTTTGACATGTTTGGCAAGCGGGCGGATGAACTGACCCATCTCGTCATTGTCTTTGTGCTCTTGGCAGAACGTCTGAATGATGTTGACAAAGTTGGCCAGCATTTTACCTTGCGAGCCCAAGACTTTACGGCCGAGTAGGTCGAGTGCTTGGATTTCTGTGGTGCCTTCGTAGAGGCAAGCGATACGCGTGTCACGGACGTTTTGCTCCATACCCCACTCACTGATAAAGCCGTGACCGCCATAGACCTGTACGCCATGGTTAGCCGCTTCTAGACCAGTTTCAGTCAAGAATGCTTTAGCAATCGGTGTCAATAGTGACAACATTTGGTCAGCAAACTTCAGGTCATCGCCTTCGCCTTTTGCCACAGTATCCGCAAAGTGTGAGAGGTAATAAACCAGCGCACGACCGCCTTCAGCAAAGGCTTTTTCGGTCAACAGCATGTTGCGAACCGCTGGATGAACGATGATTGGGTCAGCGACTTTTTCTGGCGCTTTGGCACCTGATAGTGAGCGCATCGCTAGGCGGTCTTTGGCATAGGTTAATGAGCCTTGGAACGCATATTCTGCTGCGGTCAAGCCTTGAACTGCTGTACCGATACGAGCGACGTTCATAAAGGTAAACATACACTGTAGACCGCGGTTTTCTGGACCAATCAAGTAGCCTTTTGCACCATCAAAGTTCATCACGCAAGTCGCTGAAGCTTTGATACCCATTTTGTGCTCAATAGAGCCACAGACGACGTTGTTGTTTTCGCCAAGGCTATTGTCTTCATTGACCAACACTTTAGGTACGATAAACAGTGAGATGCCTTTGGTGCCAGCAGGCGCGCCTGGTAGACGGGCTAGAACGATATGAATGATGTTGTCAGTGAGGTCGTGCTCGCCTGCTGAGATGAAGATTTTTTGACCGGTGATGCTATAAGTACCGTCATCATTTGGCTCAGCTTTGGTACGGATAATACCCAAGTCAGAGCCCGCGTGGGCTTCGGTCAAGCACATGGTGCCTGACCATTCGCCGGTGACCATTTTTTCTAGGTAAGTTTGTTTTTGCTCATCAGTGCCATGGTGCTCGATGGTTTGAATTGCGCCATGCGATAGGCCAGGATACATAGAAAATGACCAGTTAGCCGTACCGACCATCTCATTGATGACCGTTGATAGTGAGAACGGCATGTTTTGACCACCAAACTCTTCTTCAGCTGATAGCGCTGGGAAGCCAAGCTCACAGTACTGCTTATAAGCTTCTTTAAAGCCTGTGGGTGTGGTCACAGTACCGTTGTCAAACTTACAGCCTTCTGCATCGCCGCTTTGATTCAAAGGTGATAGCTCGTTTTCGGCAAAGCTTGCCGCCATCTCAAATAGGCTGTCCATCAACTCACGATCAGCCTCTTGAAATGCAGGCAACGTTTTGTAGTGGTTTTCGCTATCGAGTAGCTCATGCATCACGAATTGAATGTCACGTAAGGGCGCTTTGTATTGCATAACTTCCTGTCCTTTTTAACATGTCAGCAGGCACAGTCTATAGATTACGATAGTCGGTAGGCTCACTACAGTAAGTTGACAAGCACAAATAAATAATAGGCTGCCATACAGATAGACTACGTGCGCGATGACATAAAATGGTATTGAAAAGAATGGTGATTGTCAGAGTCGGTTTGAGACTTAATATATTCCAACAAATTCGCTATAAAAGATAGGCGTTCATCGGTGATTATACAAGTTTGGTGACAGGACTGATAAGTCATGAACCTGCCTTGCATCGGTTATGCAATCAGCGGTAGACGCAAAAGACACGGAGTAATAACCGTATGAAAATACTGATGTTGCCGATACGATAAAATCAATCATAGCCGCCGGTATTTGCTTATATTATTTGGTGGTTGACTGTTTGATGAGCATGTCGGTGGCGACCTCGGCGGGCACGGGTTTTCCAAACCAATAGCCTTGACCATACTGGCAGCCCATCGCCAGCAACCGATCGCGCTGCGCCTCAGTCTCGATTCCTTCGGCGACCACTTGCATATCTAACGCCGCAGCCAAGTCTAAGATGGCTTTGACAATGGCATACTGGGTGCGATCCGACTCAATGTTTGAGATAAAGCTTTTATCGACTTTGATAAAATCGAACGGGTATTCTTGTAAATAACTCAAGGATGCATAGCCGGTGCCAAAGTCGTCTAAGGCAATACAAATACCCAGATCTTTTAGCAGAGCTAGTTGTTTTTTGACATTGTCATGGCGTTGTATCAAAGACGACTCGGTGACTTCGATATGTAGCTGATGGGCCGAGATACCGTACTCTACCAACAGGCTACTGACCATCTCAAAAAAATCAGGGTGGCTAAATTCGGCAGCATCCGCGTTGATACAAATATGTTGATGAAACCCTTGCTGCTGCCAATTGGCCAATTGCGCCGCGATTTTTATCGCCATTTGAGAAAACAGCTCAAACGAGAGCTTATGAGTGAGGATGGCGTTGATAAAATGCGCAGGTTTGAGAAGGCCGCGGGTGGGGTGTTGCCAGCGTACCAACGCTTCAAAGCCGGTAATATGACCCGTCGCCAAGTCGAATTTTGGCTGATAATAGGGAATAAACTGGCCTGCGGTGGTGGCCTCTCTTAACTCAGCCTCTAACTGTAAACTGCCAGCGGTGGCTTCTTCGATCGCCGCATTGTACCAGCAGATATCGTCGCCGCCTTGCTGCTTGACATAATGCAAGGCTTTTTCAGCTTTGGTCAAAAGCCCTGTCAGCTCGGTGTCGTTTTGCGGGAAATAGCTGACACCGACGGAGATATGACAATAGATATTGGCGTCGGCTTTGGTGTCCTTATCGATCGAAAAAGGCCGCTCACACATCTGCATGAGCTTATCTAACTGATGACGCACCATATTGGCATCATTGCATTCAAATAACAACGCAAAATCATCGCCGCCAAAGTGCGAAAAGCAGCGTAAACAGCCCAACTCTAGCGCCTTGAGACGAGCCACAAAGCTTTTGATTAAATGATTGATACCATCAGGACCCAATAGGCTTGCAAGACTACGATACCGATCGATATTGAGACGGACGATGATCACCTCTTGATAGCTGTCGAGCAGCAAATCACTGGTCTGGCTCAAAAAAACCTTACGGTTGGGCAGGCCGGTCAGCTGATCGTAATTGAGCAGATGGGTCAGCTGCTTTCGGTCTTTGGCCGCAGAAGACATATCGCGAATCAGACCGATATAATAAGTCTTGGCCTCCATGGCCACCTTGCGATACGTGATATGGCACTGTAGTATCTCACCATAACGGTTGGCCATCGAAAAATCACTTTCATAAAAGCCGCTACTATCAAGTTGGTTGGTGATTTGCGCCAAAACGCCTCTTTCTTCCTCTGACAAAAAATCAGCGGCATAGACTCCAAGCGGCCGACCCAGCAAAAAAGACTCGCTATAGCCGATGATAAGCTCATAACTGGCATTGACCGACAAATAGCGTAGGTTTTCATCTAAAATGAAAATAGCATCATCGCATTGCTCACACAGTTTGGTCAGCAGTAGCTGCTTGTCGGCAATGGGGATGGGAGCAAAAGTAGTCATCATCGAAATCATCATGGCAAAGGTGAATAATTAGTCGGTTTGTCATCATAATAATGAGCGAGCCGAGTGCTTGTGTTATAAAGTCAATGCGTGCAAAGTCGCCAAAGCAACCACAGGCGCTGTTTCGGTGCGCAGTACCCTTGCGCCAATTTGCCAAGGTGCAAAGCCTGCATCCGCCGCCCACTTGCACTCCTCATCGCTAAGACCGCCTTCAGGGCCAATAAGCAACTCAATATAAGGCGCCGCTTGTTTTAGTACTGGCAATAACGCCTCTGGCATCGCAGGTTGTCCTACTGCTGGCACGCTAAGCTGCAAGCGTAAATCGGCTGGCTGCTGCAGTGCTTGGTAGTAATGGTCTTGGCTTAGCTCGGCGACCAAAGGACTGACGGCGAGGTGTGGCGCGCTACGCGACGGCTGTATCAGCCAATCAGTGATAGACATGGGTGTAAGGATGAGTGGTGGCCGATTAAGTCCGCACTGCTCACAGGCCGCTATTGCCACTTGCTGCCAGTGCGCCAGCTTTTTCTCTACTTGCGCAGGTTTTAGATTGACCTCGCCATGATGGCTGGTGAGCAATTGAATCGCCGTCACCCCAAGCTCGGTGGACTTTTGAATGGCATAATCCATACGCTCGCCGCGGCTCATCACCAGACCAATCTGGCTGAGAATAGGCGCCGTACGTTCATCTGTGCTGTGAGCCAACACCGCCACCGTGGCGTGTTTTTTACTGATGCTTTGAAGCTGTACGTGATACTCACCGCCAAAACCATCAAACAACACCCCTTCATCGCCGATATTTGCGCGTAGTACACGGCACCAGTGATGAACGATACTGTCAGTCAATTCGATGCTGGCACCAATCGCAACCGTGCTCAATGGCGGATAGGGTGTGTCCTTAGTGTTACTACTGGCATAAAAAAAACGTCGCACTTGGTCTTATTCCTATTATTTGATTGTGAGCAGTTATTATTGACCCAATAGAATATCACTTGATGCCACGAAAGGCATTCTTTTTATGATAATTACTGCTAGATAACAGCGCTCAACGGATAAACGACATTATCATATAGGAAGAAAAATTTAAAAAATACATTAAGATGAAATGTTTTTTTTGATACATGAATGTCCAGTAGATAAAGTTTTCCAATAAAAAAACTGGCACTCCGAAGAGCGCCAGTTAGTTATAAATTCATTATATACTTGCTTAATTATCAAGATTATCAAGTATTAAACAGTAAGTCCTAATGCTTCAACCAAGCGTTTATTTGGTTCAACTTTGTTCATGCTATAAAAATGCATGGCTGGCACGCCTGCGCTCATTAAGCGCTCACATAAGCGATACACCACATCAAAACCAAACTCGCGAATAGATTTGCTGTCATCGCCAAAATCCGCTAATCGCTTTCGCACATAACGTGGAATATCAGCGCCGCAGCTATCAGCAAAGCGTATCAGGTTACTAGAGTTGGTGATCGGCATGATACCAGCGATTAATGGCTGTGCGACCGTGTCGATACCGCGTTTTTCTAACGTATCACGCAAGTATAAGTAGCTATCAGCATTATAAAAAAACTGAGTAATCGCCGCGTTGGCACCTGCTTGGTACTTGTTGACTAAGTTGTCGACATCAAACTCAAAGCTACGCGCTTGCGGATGCATCTCAGGGTAGGCGGCGACCTCGATACGAAAGTGCTCGCCTGAATGCTCACGAATGAACTTGACCAAATCTAATGCAAATGGCAGCTCACCCATACCGACCTGACCTGAGGGCAAATCGCCGCGTAGCGCCACCAGACGCTTGATGCCCAATGCTTTATAGTGATCGAGCAGGCCTGCGATTTCGACCTTATCATCACCGATACACGACATGTGCGGCGCAATATCAGTATCGCCGCGCGCACATAAGGTCTGTACGATGTCTAGCGTACGGCTACGTGTCGAGCCACCCGCACCGTAAGTTACTGAAAAGTAGCTTGGTGCCAGTTTGTTTAGCTCGTCATAGGTGTTTAGTAGCTTTTGACCCCCTTGCTCAGTTTTGGCAGGGAAAAACTCAAAAGAAAAAGCAGGCTTACTCACAGTCGCGCTCCTTAGTATTTATAAGCGTCAGGCTTAAACGGGCCTTCGACAGGAACGCCTAGATACTCGGCTTGCTTTTCGGTCAGCTTCGTCAAGGTACCGTTAAAGCCTGCAACCATCGCTGCTGCGACTTCTTCGTCGAGTTTTTTTGGTAGTACTTTGACGTACAAGTTGTCCGCGCGTGCATCCATTGGCAAATCAGCGAATTTTTCTTCAAACAAGTACATTTGCGCCAAGACTTGGTTGGCAAACGAGCCGTCCATCACGCGTGACGGGTGACCGGTTGCGTTACCTAGGTTTACTAAGCGACCTTCGGCAAGCAAAATCAGATAGTCGTTTTCGTCATCTGAGCGGAACACTTGATGTACTTGTGGTTTGATCTCAACCCAGCGCCAGTTGTCACGCATAAATTGCGTGTCGATTTCGGTGTCGAAGTGACCGATATTACAGACGACCGCACCAGGCTTTAATGCTGCGAGCATGTGTCTGTCACAGACATGATAGTTACCTGTCGTTGTGACGATCAAATCAGTGTCGGCTAGCAACCGCTTGTTGATGCTGTCTGCGCCGCCGGTGTTGTCGCCATCGATGTACGGAGACAATACTTCATAGCCATCCATACAGGCCTGCATCGCACAGATAGGATCGACTTCTGAGATACGTACGATCATGCCTTCTTGGCGTAGGCTTTGGGTTGAGCCTTTGCCCACATCACCATAACCAATGACTAGCGCGCGGCGACCTGCAAGGAACATATCGGTTGCGCGTTTGATGGCGTCATTTAAGCTATGACGGCAGCCGTATTTGTTGTCATTTTTTGATTTGGTCACCGCGTCGTTGACGTTGATAGCCGGTACTTTTAGCGTGCCTTTGCCTAGCATTTCGATCAAACGATGCACACCTGTGGTGGTCTCTTCTGAGATACCATGGATGCTATCGAGCATCTGTGGGTATTCATGGTGAATCAACGCAGTAAGGTCGCCGCCATCATCTAAGATCAAGTTGGCATCCCAAAGCTCGCCTGATGCTTCGCCGCCGATATGTACTTGTTGACGGAGGCACCACTCGTACTCTTCTTCAGTTTCGCCCTTCCAAGCAAACACAGGAATGCCAGCCGCCGCGATTGCTGCCGCTGCGTGGTCTTGGGTCGAAAAAATATTACATGAGGTCCAGCGTACTTCTGCACCTAGCGCAACGAGTGTTTCGATAAGCACTGCGGTCTGAATGGTCATATGAATACAGCCGGCGATTTTGGCGCCTTTGAGTGGCTGCTCGTCTTGATAGCGACGACGTAGACCCATCAATGCAGGCATTTCAGCTTCGGCAAGGGTGATTTCGCGGCGGCCATAGTCAGCCAGACTGATGTCAGCGACTTTATAGTCAGTAAAGGAAGGGTCGATGGTATGGGCAGATGGGGTGGTAGACACTGCGTCCATAATATGCTCCTATCAGTGGTCAATGATTGATAAAAAGAATAAAAACGCAGGTGCCGTTATTTGCGCTGTTAATAAGCAAAAATGCTGCAAACAGTTAACCGAGCCTAACATAATGCTTGATGTGCCTAGCAATAAAGCCTAGATGCAGTGATCGATGATTATGGCGCAACACCTCTCGGGAGGGTTATTGTAATAGATGAGTCTGTGATTGTCACCTATTGGCTGCGGAAAATCGTAAGTGTTGTCGTCATAAAAAAGGCCACCGCTGGGTGACCTTGATTTGTTTACAATTTAAGTTTCGTGTCAGTATTAGCACCAATCGTAATTAGTACCAATCGTAGGTAAGTGAGCCGAAGTAGCTGGTGCCTTCTGTGGCGTATTCATTACCGAATTGGCTGGCTAGGGTATAATCCTCATCAGTAATATTGTCTACTCGCAAGTTGGCACGAAGATTAGGAGTGATATAAACCGCGCCGCTCAAATTAAGCAAGGTATAGCTATCAAGTTTATTGTTTTCCGCTGTCAACCTATCATCGGTATGTTTGGCTTCGAGGCGAACATCGAACATCGGTTGCTGATAGCCCACATAAACCATACCGCTGTTTTTAGGGCGATAGGCAAGCTGTTGATTATAGCTTGCGCTATTTGTCGTTTTGTCTTTGGCATCCAAGTAGTCATAACCGAGACCAAATATAAAGGCATTCATATTCCAGTCGGAGGTCAGGCTCAACCCCTTGATTTTCGCTTCACTGATATTTGCTGCACTAGAAATCAGGTCTTCTGCATCGGTGTAATAGCCTGTCAATCGTGACGTTTGGACATCATTTACGTATTCAACAAATACTTCAGTATTTTTACTGGTTTCAGGCTTTAAGTCAGGATTACTATAACCAGGATAGTATAGATCATTGAATGTCGGGGCGCGAAATCCGGTCGCATAGTTGGCACCGATTCGCATGCCAGCCAAAGGGCGTATCGCCGCTCCTAGATTGTAGGTGCTTTCATGACCATACTGTGAGTTGTCATCCACGCGGTAGTTGGCTTGCACGTCATAATAAGTGTCTGCCAGCTGATAACCAACAAAGGCACTTTTGACCGTTCTGTCCTCAGGGTTATAAGGGGTTTGCACAGCTGGATCAGGATAACCTGAAAAATCTAAAACATCTGAGGCGTCTAGCTGTTGTGACAACCATTCTGCGCCAACAATCACAGTACCAGGTTGCGCGTTGATACTGGTCTCTAAACGTGCCTGCTCTTGCGTGGTGTCGTACTGACTGCCTTTTTGATAATCAATAGAATTGGCGTCATGAGTAGTCGATTTGTCGATACTTTGACCGTAGCTAAGCTTGCTGACTGTCAAAGGCGTTTTGTATTGAAGATAAGCATTGGCACTGCCGTTTTTTTGGTCTGAATAGGCATTTGGAAAGGCGTTGCCTGCGGAGTCAATATCAGTGGTAGAGTCGGTATACAAGGCACTTATTCCCGCGCTTAGCGAGTCTGATAGTTTATGCTGCAATGCTAGGCTGGCATTGGTAGATTTAAAGCCATCATCGTCTGCGTTGAAATCATAAGAGTCAGAGTTGGCAATGGCGTTAAAGCCATCTGTTTCGTTACGACTGACACCCAAGCTCAAGGATGACGTGTCATTTTTCAGTTGACCTGTGATGCCGACTTGGTAGTGATTGTTACTACCATAACCCACAGTTGTAGAAACATTGGATTGCTCTACGTTATTGCCTTTGGTAAAAATCTGGATAACGCCGCCCATGGCGTCAGAGCCGTAGATGCTAGAGCCTGACGCACCATACAAAACTTCGATGCGGTCGATTTGGTCTGCGGCCAACAAGTTCAGAGATGGACTACCTAAAGAGATAGAGCCATAACGTATCCCATCGATAATCACCAAGACTTGCTTGCTATCAAAGCCGCGCATATAAAAATTACTGGCTGTGCCCATGCCGCCACTTTGTGTGATATTAATACCAGGCTGATTCTTTAATACATCGACCACGGTCTGACCCTTATAACGCTGTAGCGTCTCGCTATCGATCACACGGGTTTGGGCGACCACATTACTGGTTTTGGTCGGCGTACGCGTCGCTGTCACGACAATTTTATCAAGCTCAACCTGTGGCATCTCACCGTTATCAATGCTGGTTGTCTCAGGGGTCACTGCCATCGCGGTGTTGGCGGCAAGCAAACCAAGCGCGCTTAAAATACTTAGGCGAAGATAGGTACGTGAAGATGAACGTGATAAAAACATGGTCGATTCCAAAGTAATCAAATTAAAAAATATAGAAATAAGAAATAACTATTAAGACGTAAAAGGTGTCAAAAATTACAAAAAAAAATAAATAGGCAAAACTGCGCTCATTATCTACAAAAATTATCCCTTTATAAACTACTTTAACCTAATCTTTCCTCAAGGTAGGTTGAATAACGCTCATGGTCGGAGCGGTAAAGCAAAACGCCTAAATAAATCTGACGGCAGCCATCTACAAAAACATGCAATCAAAAGCACTGCTGTGATAAATAATTGTTATGATAGTAAGGGTTTTATCTGCCCTTTTTGTGCCACTCATCAAGCTAAGAGGTTTGTTTTGTCTATTAAGCACCGTCTGACTTTTCGTCAGGCTCCAGATATATTGTCTACCAGCCTAAAAACCCCGTTTATCACTATGATGTTTTTGCTTATCATTGCGATGAGCGTACTGCTGCCCACAGCGTCCTTTGCTGCAGAAACGACAACGCTTGGCGTAAATGGCACGACTGGCAGTGAAGAGTCGGCGAGCACGCCTATACCAGATTCGTTTGGGCGCGACACACCGCGCCATACGGTACAAGGGTTTATTAAGGCGCTGAGCGAAAACGACTACCTGCTGGCGAGCAATTACCTTAATTTGTCTAAGTCAGAAAATCCCACCACGGTCGTGCGTCAGTTTAAGCAAGCATTAGATGCTGGCGGCCGTTTTCAGCCTGATTTGCAGATCAACAATACCCCAGAAGGCAATTTAACCGATCAGCTGCCGCCGAGCCAAGAAAACGTCGGGGTCATCAATGTCGGAGAAACAAGCGTCCCGTTGGTGCTTGAGAGAGTGCTGTCTAAGCAAGGCGAACAGTATTGGCAGTTCTCTAGTGAGACACTGAGCTCGGTACCCGAAGTGATAGAAAACACCGAGCCGACGTTGGTGTCGCGCTATACAGTTGACTCATTGGAAGGCAAAAAGCTGTTTGGCTATCAGATGGCGGACTTAGTGGCGGCGCTGACGATGATCGTCAGCAGTTTTGTCTTTACTTATATTTTAGTTTGGCTACTGTATCATCTTTTGCGAATCGCCTATCCGCGAGTACGCGGCGTCCCGCTACCTTTGCCAAACAAAGTGGTACTGCCACTCTCTGTGGTCATTATGGCGCTGATACTGTCTGAGGTGATGGTCTATGCTGGCGTCTCGGTGACGCTGCGAGAGCCGGTCAATCGTTTTGCTGATATCGCCTCGTGGTTGGCATTGACTTGGTTGTTACTGCGCGTTATTGATGCGATATTTACCCGCGCGGTCAATTTAAGCTATAAGAAAAACTATACCGAGCGTGTCTCTATCTTAGGGCTGCTACGAAAAGTCGTCAAAGCGTTGCTGCTCATCTTTGCGGTGATTGTCATCTTTGGTAATTTAGGGTTTGATTTGACCACAGGGATTGCCGCACTAGGGGTCGGTGGTCTGGCATTGGCGCTTGGTGCGCAAAAGACCATCGAAAACCTCGTCGGTAGTGTGGTGGTGGTCGCAGATTCTCCCGTACGCATAGGGGATTATTGTAAATTTGGCACGTATGAAGGCACGGTCATCGATATCGGTATTCGCTCATCACGCGTGCGCACCTTGACGCGTACCATCGTCACTGTGCCAAACGGTGATTTTTCTTCGATGCAAATCGAAAACTTTACCTCGCGTGATATGTTTCGGTTTTTTCATCAGCTGTATATTAAGCGTACCGCTGATATCGATGTGGTCTTTAAGATGGTCAAAGACTTAGATGAGTTTTTAAATGAGCATTATTTGACCAACCAAGAATGGAATCAGGTCAATATCTTAGAGCTGCGCCAAGATTGTTATGTGATTCAGCTGCAAGCCTATATCAACGCCAATAACGTGATGGAGTTTTATGATAAGCAAAACGTCGTGCTCGTTGATATATTAACTCAGGTCAAAAAATACGACGTCGAGCATGCACTGCCTACGCAGCAGCTGATAGTCAATCAAACCGATGTTGCGTCGTCTAAAGCAAACAGCGAGCAAAAATCTGATAATGACGAGTCTGCAAGTAACGCGTCAAAAGATGACGACATGGCTAATAGGACAGATGGTAGCGCCCAGCCTGCTCGCGACGACATGGATAAAAAACAAGATAAACATCATGATGATGCCTACAACATAGATCTGGATAAAGACCATAGAGCCAGCAAAGATAAAAAGACTGCCGCGTCACCTGACGACACGGCGACCAAAAAACAACATGGCATCAAGGCGCTCAGAGAAAAAGGCCATGCGCTAAAAAAGAGGAAGTTTAAGCACACCAAACGCAAGTTTGGCTTGTCAATATGGAACCAGCCCTAAAAAGACAGCCATATAAGGCGTGGCATTGCTATAGTCGCTATAGAAACTATAAGTGTTATAAAAAATATTTTCTGCAATGATGATGGTAAATCATGGGTTCTTAGATAGGCACAGCGGTCTTATTACGCAGCTGCCCATAATACGACCAAAGCAATAGGCTGGCTGTGCTACGGTAAGGTGACCAATGCTGCGTTAGAGAGTGGAGTCGTTTTGGGGTGGGACGCTCAGGCAAGTCCAGCAGTGTCATGGCGGCAACTTTGATCGCCAAGTCATCAACAGCAAGGATGTCAGCGCGCTGTAAAGAAAACAATAAGTACATCTCAGCCGTCCAGCGCCCGATACCTGTGACGGTGGTTAGAATGTTTATTACTGCCTCATCTGGTAGGGTTTTTAGCCTATCAAAGTCTATATCATGCGCAACCAAAGAGCGAATATAGCGAATTTTTTGTTTAGATAAGCCTTGGGCTCTGAGCGCGTCATCGCTTGCGTGCTGAATCATGCTAGGAGTGGTCAAGCCAGTCTCAAGCAAGCGCTGCCAAATACTGGCTGCCGCAGCGACAGATAACTGCTGGCCGACCATCGCTCGCATCAATTGCATAAAGCCGCCAGTATTGTGCCGCAGACTGGGTAAGCCCACTTGCTCGTAGACCGGCGCAAATCTCGGCTCGATTGCTATCAACGCATCGATATTTGCTGCTAGCTGCTCAGGGGTGTCAAGGGTCTGTATGCTCATCGTTATTTACTCTCATCGAAGTTATAAGGCGCACTATCTTCTAAAAAGCACATCATCTATAAAAAAAGACTGCTTGTTGGGCAGTCTTTTTTTTGCTTTGCTTTAAGGCTTATTCACTCGCGCCTTTTGTTTTTTTTAGCAGTACTAGTACCGCACCATTGCCGCCATCTTTTGGTGAGGCCGAGCAAAACGCCAGTACTTCAGGCAGTTGACGGAGCCAGCCATTCACACAGGTTTTTAGGATGGCCTCAGAGCCTTTGCCATGGACGATTTTGACCACAGTTTCGCTGTTGGCTTTGGCTTGGCTGAGTAGTTGGGTCATCGCGGTGCGGGCTTCTTCGATGGTACAGCCATGGATGTCTACGGCATCATACCAGCGCAGTTTGCCTTTTTTTAGTTGATCAAATATTTTGTTTTGTAGGGTTGGCTGTTTGTACGATAAGTATGCTTCGCTTGCCACAGGATTGAGCAAGGCTTGCATGTCTGATAAGCCGGCGCTTAGATCGCTGCTTTCACTGCCTTGCGCGGCGGCACGTTTTGATAGAGTCGTGGCATCAGGTTTGCCAGCTCTGGTATTGGTGACAGGGGAGCGCACGTTTTTGTCTTCGAGCTGAGTGACGCCATGCATCGCTTGCATAAACAGCACTTTGTCGTCGTCGATATGCTCACTGTCTAGTTGTTTGACCGTTTTTTTGACTTGTTTTTGCGTCGGCAGCGATACAGGCTCAGTCGGCTTTTGGTTTTCGCCCTCAGGTGAGTTGGTATCACGGCCTTTACTCAGCTGGCCTTTTAGCTCTTTGAGCTGATCTTGCATTTCTTTAGAAAATAGAGAGTTTGACATAACAGTTAAGGTATCGTTGGTTGATGAAAAGGTAGTTGGTAATGGGTACTGTGGCATTTTTTAGTTACTTTACGCGTCTGCTGCGACGCCTGCAAGTAAGGATTGTAACGCTTGTCCAGGATGCTCGGTTTTCATAAACTGCTCACCGATCAAAAAGTGCTGAATGTCGTTGTTTAGCATCAGGCGAATATCAGCACTGCTATGAATCCCACTTTCAGTCACGATAAGTGGCTGTTGTCCATGGCTGTCGGCGTCAGCGGCCAATGATTTGATTAAGGTGTTTTTTAACTCAAGCGTGGTTTGTAGATCGACAGCGAATGTATTTAAATCGCGATTATTGATGCCATAGATGTTGTGGACACTACGAGGCAGCTGGAGGGCGCGCTCAAGCTCGGTTTTGGTATGGACTTCAATCAACACATCCATACCCAGATCGATACTCAGCGCATGCAGCTGCCGTGCTTGCGCATCATCAAGACACGCCATAATCAGTAAGATACAGTCTGCACCCAGCAAGTAGGATTGATAAATCTGATACACATCGACCATAAAGTCTTTCCGCAGTAGCGGCAAAGTGGCGGCATTGGCCGCCGCCTCAAGGTAACTATCTTCTCCCTGAAAGTACTCGCGATCGGTGAGGACAGACAGACAACTGGCACCCGCCTGCTCATATTGCTGGGCGAACAATGCGGGAGCAAAGTTATGATTGATGATGCCTTTAGAAGGCGAGGCTTTTTTAATCTCGGCGATGATACCGATGCCGCTCTCGCTGGTGCTGGCCGCTCGTAGTGCCTGAGCAAAGCCACGCCGCGGCTGCTGATTGGCCAGTACCTTGGCTTTTAAGTCATCTAGAGATAGCGCCTCACGAGCCGCTTTTACCTCAAGGTGTTTGGTCGCAACGATGCGCTGTAATACTGAAGGTATGTCTGTATGGGTCATGCTGGTGTCCGAATATATCTAAAGGTAAAAGGGCAAAAGTCAGTGGGCGATGGCTGTATGAAAAACTTAAGTGTTTTGCGCCAGCTGCTGAGTATATTGTGCCAAAGACTCAAGCTTGGTCAAGGCATCACCGTTTTGAATGACCTTTTGAGCGCGGCTAACACCATTTGGATAGTTGCTGGCCAGCCCTGCCGTATAAATGGCCGCGCCTGCATTGAGTGCAATCATATCACGAGCCTTGAGCACCGCGCGATCATGAGTGTCTGTACCCGACAGGGCGGCGCGTATCAGCTCCAGACTCTCTTTAGGGGAGTCAACATCCAGACCGATGAGGGTTTGCGATTCGACCCCCGCGTCTTCTGGTCTCATCTCAAAGACTGTGACCGTGCCGTCTTTTAGCTCAGCGACCGTCGTAGAAGTGGCCAAGCTGATTTCATCTAGGCCGTCTTTGGCACCGACCACCATGACGTGACGCGCCCCTAGATTTTTCATCACCTTAGCGATAGGCTCACACAGCGCTGCGGTAAAGACGCCAATGACCAGATTGGGCACGCCAGCTGGGTTGGTCAATGGCCCCAGAATATTAAATATCGTCCGCGCTTTTAGCTCACGGCGTACGGGGTTGGCATAGCGCATAGCGCTGTGGTGATTGGGCGCAAATAAAAAGCCAATGCCTTGATTTTCTATGCATTGCTTGGCCTGCTCTGGGCTGAGTGTCAAGCTGATCCCTGCTTGTTCAAGCAAATCGGAGCTGCCAGATTTGGTCGACACGCCGCGGTTACCATGTTTGGCCACTTGTGCCCCTGCCGCTGCTGCGACCAAGGCTGAAGCGGTAGAGACGTTAAACAAATTGGCACCATCACCGCCCGTACCGACGATATCGACCAGATAGTGGCAGTCTGCCGGTGTAATGTTGGCTGCTAAGTCACGCATGGCGCTGGCCGATGCGGTAATCTCGTCGATGGACTCGCCTTTCATGCGCAGACCCGTCAAAATCGCACCCATCATGGCATCACTACATCGACCCTGCATGATAATCAGCATGACTTGATACATCTCATCAAAGGTTAGGTCAATGTGCTGAAAAATTCTCGCCAATGCGGTGGTCAGGAGTTTGTGCGTCTGCTCATCAGACAGCTGAGCGATATGATCTGGGGTGGTGGTATCCTCTGTTTTTATTGTGCTCATTGTTCTCTCGCTTAGTATTTTTATAAATAAGGGTTAAAAGGCGTGGGCGTTATAGATTATTTATCATCAGCATTGTCAGTAAATTGGCAAATAAATTGCCGCCAAACAGTCTTAAACCGAACGGACGTTAACCGACTTGCGGTAAGGCATCTGTAGGCAGTACTGCCAAACCATGAGTGTGCAAAAAATTATTGAGCAGCTGATAGCCTGCTTGGCTTAGGATGGACTCTGGATGAAACTGCACGCCTTCAATGGCGTAGGCAGTATGACGAACGCCCATGATCTCCTCGATGCTACCATTACTATGTTGAGTCCAAGCAGTCATCTCTAGGCACTCAGGTAAGCTGGCTTGGTCAATCACCAGTGAGTGATAGCGGGTGACTTGCACGGGTGCTGGCAGGCCAAAAAATACGCCTTGGTCGTTATGATATACCGCAGATAGGCGGCCATGCATGACCGCGCCTGCCTTGATGATCTGCGCCCCAAAAGCCTGTCCAATGGCTTGATGGCCAAGACAGATGCCCAAGATAGGTATGACGCCCTTAAAGGCATCGATAACTTGCAAAGAAATACCCGCTTGGTCAGGGGTACACGGGCCAGGGCCAATTACGATCGCATCTGGTGCGAGGGCTTGGATCTGCTGGAGACTGATCTCATCGTTACGCCAGACGGTGATATCCTGCTGTAGTTCACCGAAGTACTGTACAATATTGTACGTAAAGCTGTCGTAATTATCGATCATCAAAATCATGTGGGTATCAACTTAGTTGGTTTGGCTTTTTTATAAATCTTAGCTTTATAAGTCTTGCTTTTGTAGATGTAGAACGACAGCTGTGGTCGTTTTTTCCTTTTTTGCTACATGCTTGTTTGCTGTATGGTTGAGCGTGCGCCAGCTTATAGGATTGTTACAGTTTTTATCGTCCGCCGTTATCTTACCACTATTTTGCGTGCTATCAAACGCAGCACAACAGCCAGCAGATTTATCACGGATTTTCTGTATTACCGCTTATAGTTAGTTTTATTTGACTTCCTCCCCTCCCTAAAGTGAGGGGATTCCTTCTGCAAGACGGTCAAGCCCGACCGCAAGGATGTTCTTAGCGGCATTAATATCTCTATCATGCCATGTGCCACACTCAGCACACCTCCATCCTCTGATTCCAAGACCTGCTCTACCGCTCAAGCTACTATCGCTTATTTTGCGACAGTGCGAACAGGTCTGGGTAGTGAAACTCTCATTTACTATCTCAAGCTGACAACCTGCATACTTGCATTTATATTCCAGTTGTCTTTTGAGTTCAAACCATCCTGCATCGTATGTTGATTTAGCTAGGTTGGTTTTCTTACTTGTGAATGAGCGTGATTTAACATCACCAACCACAATCAAAGCATTGTCTTTAACAAGCTTGGTGGTGAATTTATGAATTGCATCTAACCTTGAATTTTTGATTTTGGCGTGTATTGCTTTGACACGCTGTTTGTTTTTCGCTCGTTGAGCAACAGCGAGCTTTTTCGCCCACTTTTGCGTTTGTTTGGTTGTCAGCTTGTCACCGTTTGAGGTGGTAGCAGACTCTTTTAAGCCTAAATCTATGCCTACACTACCTTTGCCGCTTATCTGCTTAGGAAAGTCTTTAACGGTGATGCAGGCATACCAATGATTACGGCTGTCTTGCACTATCTCGAGCGTGTTGATTTGATATAGACTTAGGTTGTAGCTATCGAATACATCTATGATGAGCTTTTGACCTTTAGAGAGCGATAGCTGAATGGTTGATTTAAGTGCTTTGTTTCCCGTTTGTCTGGTGTGCAGATGTTTGATTGCTGACTTTTTAAAAGGAATCCAACCTAAACTTTTTCGCTTGGCATCGGGTCGGTTGGTTCGCCAATTTAGTTTGGCTTTTTTAAACTGCTTACGAGATTTGGCATGAGTTTCGTTTATGGCTTGCAGAGTTTGTGAGTGTAAGCCTAATAGTTCACCACTGCCTTTGGTATATTCGTTTAGGTCGTAGGCTGAAAAAAATTTACCAGCCTTTTGTAGGTGTTTGTAACTTAAGTCATTAACATAGTTCCACGCATAGTTAACACTCCCAGCTATTTTGTTTAGCTGGTTTACGTGTTTGTCTTTGATGCGTAGCTTGAGTGTTTTCATGAGGTTATAGTTAGCTGAATGTAAAACTGTTATGGATTTAAACGCGCTACTGGTATAAATTTTACTTGCGTGCTGCGTTCCCAGAGGCTGCGCAACCTACGTTTAAAAATAGCATCCCAGTAGCGCTATGACATTTTTAGAGTGTATCGACTATAGTTTATACTGATATTCTCTTTTATTCCATATTGGTCTACTTAATAGAAAATGACTTAAGACGTGGTAGACACGTTGTCTTTAATTTGCATGTGCAGTTGCTCTTTGTCGCTAAGTATCGACGGGCAGTTTTCACCAAACAAGTTCTTGATGACCTTGAAGTTATCTTTGCTGATGTGTGCAACAAGCTTGAAGCCGAGCTTGTGGCGTTTGATGGTGAATTATCCGCCTAAGGTGGCTATCTCAAGCTTGGTTAATAGTTTAAAAGGCGTTTCTAGTCGGCTTATTCGCAAAAAGCAATATCCATCTATCTCTAAGCAGTTATGGGGCAGTGCGTTGTGGTCACCCAGTTACTTTGCAGGTAGCTGCGGGGGTGCTCCAGTTGAGATTATCCGCCAGTATATCGAACAGCAAAATATGCCACACTAAACAGCTTTCTTTGCGCAAGCATAACTACTTAAGTTGCCTTATAGCCACCCCCTGAAGTGGGTGGTTTTACGGCAACGCTGGATAAAAACCCCTTTTTATTAACATGAGGCAATGTATCAAAAATCGACTCACTCTGATATAGTCGATTGAGTTAAAACAGGGTGCAGTGCTGACCAGACAGGTGATTTGCCCCAAAAAAGAGCATTGAAGAGACAGGTTGCACCATTGTATGAGCTAATTTGGTGCATTAAAGACACTAGTGGATGCGCTAAATCATCATATGGTGGTGATCGCCCAAGAAGATATCTTTATCACGCATTGGCAAAAACACGCTAAATATCTGTATTTATTTACTATTTGGCTGCCGATGGATTTGCTGCACTGTCATGCGCTAGGCAACTTGGCACAGCAGTTGCATTATTATTGTCAGCGGACAGTATGAGGGTTGATGATGAGCTGCTTCTTTATCAGCTACTGCTGTCTATCACTGTTTATTAATAATAATCAGCCAGCATTTGAACAAAGCAACATTGTCAGTCATATGTTGTTAAAATAGCGTTAAAACAGTTTATATTGCAAATATCTAATCAACACAACGGAGACTATTTATGTCGGATAAATTATTGGATCTTATCAAATCATCTAATGCTAAATGGGTTGACTTTCGCTTTACCGATACTCGCGGTAAAGAGCAACACATCAGTTTTCCTGCCTCTACCATCGACGAAGAAGTGCTAGAAGACGGCAAAATGTTTGATGGTTCATCTATCGCTGGCTGGAAGGGCATTGAAGCCTCAGATATGATCCTACGTCCTGACCCTGAAACGGCTTTTATCGATCCGTTCTTTGATGCCGTTACAGTCGTCGTGACCTGCGATATCATCGAGCCATCAACGCTGCAAGGCTACGATCGTGATCCACGTTCTATTGCTCGCCGCGCAGAAGAGTATTTGAAGTCTACTGGCATTGGTGACACGGCTTATTTCGGTCCTGAGCCAGAGTTTTTTGTATTTGATGATGTTAAGTGGTCAGTTGATATGTCTGGCGTGAGCCATAAGATTACCGCTGAAGAAGCGGCATGGTCCACCAACGAGACATACGAGTGGGGCAACATGGCGCATCGTCCACGCGTTAAGGGCGGTTACTTCCCAGTACCACCAATCGACAGCTCGCATGACATGCGTTCTGTGATGTGTGAGCGTATCGAAGAAATCGTTGGCGAAGGCCGCGTAGAAGTTCATCACCACGAAGTGGCGTCTTGCCAGTCTGAAATCGGTGTAGCGTTTAACACGATGGTACGTAAAGCGGATGAGGTTCAGCAGTTGAAATATGTTGTCCATAACGTGGCGCACCAGTTTGGTAAAACAGCGACCTTTATGCCAAAGCCTATCGTTGGTGACAACGGTTCAGGTATGCACGTGCATATGTCAATCTCAAAAGATGGCGTAAACACGTTCTCTGGTGATGAGTATGCTGGTTTGTCTGAGACCGCATTGTACTTCATTGGTGGTATCATCAAGCACGCTCGTGCATTGAACGCGATTACCAACCCATCAACGAACAGTTACAAGCGTCTGGTACCGCATTACGAAGCACCTATCAAGCTTGCGTATTCTGCATCAAACCGTTCAGCGTCTATCCGTATTCCGCACGTGAGCAGTCCAAAAGCAGTACGCGTCGAAGCGCGTTTCCCAGATCCAACAGCTAACCCATACTTAGCATTTGCTGCGCTATTGATGGCAGGTCTTGACGGTATCCAAAACAAGATGCATCCAGGCGAAGCGGCTGACAAGAACTTGTATGACTTGCCACCAGAAGAAGAAGCACAAATTCCAACGGTTGCAGAGAGCTTGGATGTTGCACTACAGGCGCTAAAAGACGACCACGAGTTTTTGTTAAAAGGTGATGTGTTCACCAAAGACATGCTAGAAGCGTTTATTGCTTTGAAAGAAGAAGAAGTACAACGTCTGAACGTAACTGTGCATCCTGTTGAGTTTGACATGTACTACAGCTGCTAATCAGCTGCGTACTCAAAACACTGAATTTAAGCTAAATGTAAAATAACATCAAAACACCAGTTAAGCTTGTCTTAGCTGGTTTTTTTTATGCGTAAAAATAAAAAGTACGCCACCCGATAAATGAATAAAACATCGCTACTGATTTCATCACGCAAATACCGCATAATAGGAAGTATCAGACTGATTAGGTGGCTTAACCATGACGACATTTATCCTTGCTCATATAAAAAACACTCATATAAAAGACGCTGATGTAACAATCAGCGCTCTAAAGTCCAGTACTCTGAAGACCAGAGGCATAAAAGCCAAATGTTTCGGTTTGCTGACAGCGCTGACCGTACTTTCAGTGAGTATCACAGTACCTATCGCAGTGCCTACCAGTCACGCAGCAACCATCTATAAAGTAGTCGATGAAAAGACGGGACAAGTCACCTTTACCGATCGGCCACAAAACTATGAACAGCAGACGGACAAAACCGTCAGTCAGACGGCTGTTTCTACTGGTAGAGACACGATTGGTCAGGTGACTGGCGAGGCGACCTCGTCATCTGCGCCTGTGAGCACGGCCAATAGCACAGATAAGGCGCGCAAGGCAGTGAGCTATCAGCTTATGATCGCCGAGCCTAGCGAGATTCGCGCATATCGCCGTCCTGTTCAAAGTATTGAGGTGCGCGTACAGGTGATGCCTGCCTTGCAGGCAGGTGATGGAGTCCATATTTATCTGGATGGTAGTGAGGTTGCACAAGGGTTAAGTGCTTCCATCGCCACTGTCGATATTATGCCCGGCGCGCATAATATAAAGGCAGTCATACAAAATGAGAAAGGACAGATGCTCAAAGAAACAGCCCGTACGGTACATGTGATTCAAAACACTCAAACCCTCCAAAACAATAAAAAAATCGCGCAGCAGCGCTTAGCCTACCAAAATCTACCATGGCATCAAAAACTGCTGTTAAAACTGCGGCAAAAGGATGGCAGTCTACAAACGGTTCAAAATGCACAGCCTAAAACTAATGATGCTTTTACAAAATAAGCGCCATACCCTAATAGCATACAAAAAAGGGCAGTCACTACGATAAGTGGCTGCCCTTGATATCCTTTGATAGTTAGTTAGGTACTTATAAAGTTTTTTACTAACAACTGTCTTTATGGCGCAAAAGCTATTTGGTCAGCTCGATGGTGCCGTTGGCGGTGACAGAGATGGTGCTATTGCCCGATTCAAAACTCTGACTAGGTACTGAGGCATCGGCGGCTTCTGCTTTCATATTCATGCTGCCATACATTGGACGAGGGTAGTTGTTTCCTGTGTTTAGATTGACCGTGACCACACGGTAGCCGCGTGCATTCCAAGCGCGCGTTAGGTTTTTGGCCTGCTGCTGAAAAGCGCGAGACGCTTCGGTCATCAGCTTTTGCTCTAGTGCGTCTTTTTTGCTGTCAGAGACGCCAAAGTTTAGGTTATCCATCACTAGCGTTTCTTGCAAATCAGCAATTAGCTGGCTGGTAGCCGCAAAGTCGGTGCTTTTTAGATCGATACTGGCTTGCCCCGTCCAGCCAATGATTTTGTCGTTTTTATCATATCGCGGATAGGTGCGCTGCTGTCCGGTGCTGACCGTCACGCTCGGGTAGCGCTTAGCGATTTTCATGGCATTATTAATAGATGTGTTGAGCGTGGTAGCCAAGGCTTTTGAGGTACTGGCTTGGGCTTTTTTGTACATGCTGGCGCGTACTTCGTCATTTTGCACCTCTTCTTTGACTTCGGTTTGAAAGCTCAGCTGATCATAGCCTGTCGGCTCGGCATGCGCGCTACCCATCATGGCTGTCATTAAACAAGCAGTACCAGAAGCGATGGCCAGTTTATTCAATAGAGTATTTTTCATGGTTATCTCCTAAATCAATGTTAAGGGTATTCATATGAATAATTTCAAAAGGTATTTACAAAGGAGGTTGTACCTCTTATTTTTAAGTGTTGATATGTGTACAACTTCATTCACTAAAATAGCAAAATCTGTATAAGTTGCTGTGAGAATTTTGTGAGCTAGGTTACAGACTTATTTTTCGATTAAAACAAACAGTTTTGAGATAGGGGTTGTAATACTAAAAAAATCTTGTATAATCTGCTCTGGTGGCTCCGTTGGTAGCCTCGCAACATTGTACTATGAATCCCGCCAGGACCGGAAGGTAGCAACGGTAGTAGATACAATGTGTGCCGAGGATGTGCTGACGGAGTCGCTTTTTTTTGCCTAAAATTTGATATTCGTCTTTATCATTGTCCAGTCACAGCCTGTTTTGCTTAATACCTATCTCTATGCCTCTCTAGTACATCAAAATTATAAAACATCAAAAGCAGTTTTCGATATTCAGTCCTTTATCATAAAGGGCTTTTTTTTATCTAAAAATTGCCCGATGCTAGCGCTTCATGAATAAATTTAAGCTAAAATACAAGGTATTAACGTATTATTAATACTCTAGACACATTGGGATTTGCTTATGAAGATGTTTATTTGGCTACTGATTATATTCATGGTACTACTGGTCGTGTTTGGGGTGTCGATATTTAATAAATTGGTACGCGCGCGCAATCAAGCAAAAAATGGTTTTGCGCAGATAGATGTCCAGCTCAAGCGTCGTCATGACTTGATTCCAAACTTGGTTGAGGCCGCCAAGCGTTATCTGACGCATGAAGAAGAAACCTTAAGCCGTGTGATTAGCGCCCGTAATCACGCCCAAAGCCTACAAAACTCTACGCATCATCAGCCAGAGTCGCTTGAGCATATGGCGTTGTTTGCCAAAGCAGAAGGTATGCTGTCTAAAGCTTTGGGGCAACTCTCAGCGGTGGTGGAGGCATATCCTGAGCTAAAAGCGGATAGCATGATTAAAGAGCTGATGGATGAGCTGACCAATACCGAAAACCGTATAGGCTTTGCCCGTCAGCACTATAACGATAGCGTGATGTTTTATAATAATGACCGTGAGGTGTTTCCAAACAATCTTGTCAGCAGCACTTTTGGATTTCGTCCGCTCAGCCCACTGGTCTTTGCAGATAGAGACGCCATTGCCAAAGCCCCTGTTGTAGATATGACTTGAGATACCAAGTAAAAGCACAAAAAGTGTCGCCAATTTGAGATAAGCGGATGGATTTTTTTGCTCAGCAGCGGATACGCACGCGCCGCAGTCTGTTACTTTATGGGCTGTTTTTTTTGATCGTCTTGGCTCATATAGCAGTGGCTCTCGGAGTTGTGTGGTTGTTGTTGACGATATTTACAGGGGGTATTTACTACTGGGCGTTGGTTTTGGTCATCGTTTGGATCATAGCGAGTTTTGTTGCTGGTAGTTTTGTAGAGTATCGCCGCCTCAGAGCGGGTGGCCGCGCGATTGCTCAACGCGTGGGGGCGGTTCGTTTGTTTGTTGATAGCAGTCAGGATGCGTGGGAGCACAGTCAAGGGGTGGCTCAGCAGCATACTGCGGCCAAAAAAGTCCGCTTTAGTGACCGTCAGATCGCAGTGCGTGATGAGCGAGATTTCCCTCCTGTCTATCGCCGCTACTACGAAATCGCGCAGCAGCTGGCTATTGCATCGGGGCTGGATATGCCGATATTGTACGTGCTGCCTGATGAGCAAGGTATCAATGGTTTTGTCGCTGGCCGCCATAGTCAAGACATGGTATTGGTCGTGACGCAGGGTGCGTTAGACAAGCTCTCTGATGAAGCATTATATGGACTGATCGGCCATGAGTACGGTCATATATTACATGGTGATGCGACATTTAACCTACAGCTGATGGTGGTGCTAGCAGGACTACAGATACTGTATGATTGGAGCGATCCTATCAGTCATAACAGCAATCGCTTGATAAGTGACAATCGCTATGCTGGCTCTATTGATAGCAGCGTTAGTCAAAGCGCTTTGATGCCGCAGCGTAGCATCGACAGTCATGCACGTCGTACCGAGGCGCAGACGGCAAGCTTTACCACGCATCGCGAATGGGTGTCGTACTGGCAGGCCCAGTCGCACAAACCGCTATCATTGACGCAGTCTCAGTCGCGCCGGCTGAATCATCCTATCATTGATCGGCACGCGCCGCGCAGCGTGTGGACACTGCTGTTACATGGGCTGAGCTTTTCGAGTATGGCCAGCGCTCAGTTGATCAAACACAGCTTCAACCGTGAGCGTGAATTGCTCGCCGACGCCACCAGCGTACAGTTGACCCGTTCGCCGGCGATTATAGAGACTCTAAAAGCGATTCATCAAGACACAGTAGGCTCACGCTTAACCAACATCGCTGATATCAATGGTCTGAGTCATTTTTTCTTTGCCAGTAGCGGCGCGGACTTAGGGGATGTATCGTGGTTTGCTACCCACCCAAGCTTAAGCGAGCGCATGAGTGCCGTCAATGCCAAAGCCTATCATGACTTTGCTGTGCAAGTTGCCCGTGAAAAACGCTTAAACCAGCAAAAAATAAAACAGATATATGCGCAGCGTCGCCTAGGTGATTGGGGCGAAGTCCAAGCAAATAGCCTAAGTAAAGATAAAAAACCAATTGTTAATAACCTCCCTGCTACTGCCACCAAAAAAGACAAAAATGCTGAAGAAAACATCAAAGAAAATGTCGATGTTTTGATCAATGAGCCTAATAATGCCTTAGAGGCAGAGTCGGGGCTGCCCTTTACCATAAAAGAAGATGTCGTGATTGATGGCCGCTTGCAAGTATCAGCAGAGGATGTAGGTGCCTGTCAGCTACTAAAGCCATGGATGGCAAAACCCGATAGCGATTTACCAAAAAAACCATGGATCGATAGCGACGATTTGCATCAGGTTTGCCTGCCGCAGTACGTGCTGGATCACAGTCATCACCCATTGGGCGCGCAAGCTTTGATTGAAGCCATCATGTTATGCCATCAACGGCGCTTGCTGACGACGACGATGAAATATGATTTGCACGACGTTTGGGAGGGGATTATCGGGGATGAAGTATCGCAAAGTAATACGCAACAAGATCAAGGCGAGGAAAGCGCAGCATCCACTGTAGATAGCAATCATGACAGTCGTAACAACCTGCCCATCTTACCGCATACGATAGATGCTAAACTGCTGACAGCGGTGGCCAATTTGGATCGGCGCTTAGACAGTGCGGTGCTGGTTTTTGCGATAAAGCAGCTGCATCAGCAAGACTTATCGGCACAGACAATTAACGCACAGCGCCTGCAAAACGAGCGCAGTTATGACCACCACGCCCATCAGCATTATCAGCAGCAACAAAGCAGCCGTATCATGCTCGCTCGCTATCAGTGCGGTTTACTACAGCTTTTTGCTCGCCAGCTGGCAGTGGATTTGACCTTCGACTTTGCTCAGAATATCTCAGCAGACCTTGTGTCTGGCACAGATACACCATTATCAGTATCTGATCAAGTGGCATGCACCAAGCCACAAGAAGTGTCTATCGTGTCATTATGGCAAGCACTACATTTACAGCGGTTATTGCCAACGCTTTTTGCGGTGTTAAATGACAAAAATACCGATAAGCCGTCCGGCTGGCAGACGCTATTGCAGGCGGGTATGGAGGATATAGGCGCGCAGCTTGACCCATCAGGTCAGGTGTTTTCTGGTCTGGATACCGTGAGGAGGTCGGTGCTGATACTACTGGCGTATCGGCTGTCCAAAAACGCCCATCGCCATAGGCTGCCAGCATGGGAGAGTGCTGCACACTACATTGTGGATGTGAGGCGGCATGCCCGTTTGATTGATATTGACTTAAATGCCGTCAGCGATGCAAATCTACAGTGGCTATTAATGACCGCATCCCACTTAAATAGTAGCCAGCTGTTAGCGGTGGTCTGTATGGTGCCAGCGTATCACGCGGACCATGCTGATACAGCGAGTACTCATAAGGCGGAAGATAATAATTGTGGCAAGAGACAACAGGATAGCGGCCAAATAGATTATAATGAGTATCGACGATGGCTAAGTACATTGCATACTGTCATGTTACACGATACGATAATCAGTCAAGATGAATACGACTGCCTGATGATGCTGGCAGAGCATTGGTTAGGCGTTCGCCAGCTTTTTTAACATCGCCCGCTTTCAATTAAAAAATAAGACAGCAGAACCGCATGAGTGATATCCAAGATCCGCAAATTGTACTACAGCGCCGTGTGCAGCAGCGCCAAATCCTAGCGATGATGGGTATTAATCAGTGGGTGCGCCCAGGTGCTGCGACGCTAAGCATGGCTGATATCCCCGCCATTAGCGAAAGTCCGTCAAACCTCTCAAGTCCTAGCGTCTCTCTTGCCTCTTCGCAGCGCAGTCCTGTCAGCGATGTTAGCGACAGCGATGCAGCGTGGAATACCCAAAGCCCCGTCAATGACCGCCATCCCCACCGCGTCGATGATGGCTCGTCAAATCATTTAGACACGAGCGATACGTCTTCTTATCACGATGATGCTTATTTGGATGGCGAGCCTGCTCTACCAACCGTCGCGCAGGTGGTGGCACCACTCGTTGACGCCGTAAAAACAACCACTGCTGCGCCATCAGCGATACATGCATCAGCAGATAAATATGCTGATGAGAGCAACAAAAAGGTGTTGCCGTTTAGTTTACAAGGTGGACGCTACGGCAACTGGGTCATACTGGTGGACATGCAAACCCTCAGCGGGGACAGCCAAAAGCTGTGGCAAAACATCACCCAAGCGTTATCGATGACTTGTGAGACCACGGCGTTTCCGATCTGTGCGGGCATGGATACCGCCGAGCTTGCCAATGCCAGCTTAGCAGGCTATGTTTTTAAGATTGGGCGTAGTGAAGATGTGCAAGTGGCAGCTTTGACGGCTTTGCCTAACGGGCTGACGCATCCTGCCCTAACTACGCTCCCAACTTTGGATGAAATGCTCGCCGATAGCCGTCTGAAGCGGCAGTTTTGGCAACAGATAGCAAAGTCTGTCTCGTAAATAAACATAACTGAGCATTTGAGATAATAAGAAAACTGCCAGACTGACAATGCCTTTAAAAATTCGCCCTAGGCGCTTTAATCGTTAATCAGCTTAGCTGTTAACCAACAATGATGACCTCATCAATTTAGGATAATAACCATGTCTACAACCCCAGAATCCATTCACACATCCAACGCTTCTACCAATCCAAACGCTGCCGCGCATCGTCTGCCAAACTTCTGTGCGGGTCCTGCGACCATGCCCACCACCGTCTTAGAGCGTGCACAAAGCGAGCTGCTTGACTGGCAAGGGCGCGGCCTTTCAGTGATGGAGATGAGCCATCGTAGTAAAGACTATGTCGCTATCACAGAAAAGGCTGAGAGCAAGTTACGGGCATTGATGGAGATCCCAGATAACTATAAAGTGCTGTTTTTGCAAGGCGGTGCCAGCTTACAGTTTTCGGCGATTCCTCTGAATTTATTAAATGGTGGGCGCGGTGACTATCTAACGACGGGCGCTTGGTCAGGTAAAGCGGTCAAAGAAGCCAAACGCTATGAAACATTGGGGTTGGGCGCAGTCAATGAGGTCGCTACTGGCAAAGACAGTAATTTTACTGATGTGCCAGCCCAAAGCGAGTGGAACCTAAGCGACAATGCGGCGTATTTTCACTACTGTGCCAACGAAACCATTCACGGTCTACAGATATTTGAGCCACCACAAGTCGACGCGCCTATTATTGCCGATATGTCTTCTTGCATTTTGTCGCAGCCGATAGATGTGTCAAAGTTTGGCATGATTTACGCCGGCGCCCAAAAAAACATCGGTCCGGCAGGTCTTATCATTGTCATCATCCGTGAAGACTTGCTTGGCCGTGCCAGTGAGTGGTGCCCTATGCTTATGAACTATGAGCACCAAGTCGAAAAAGCGTCGATGTCAAACACCCCAGCGACGTACTCATGGTACTTGGCAGGATTGGTGTTTGATTGGTTAGAGGCGCAGGGCGGCGTGGCTGCGATCGGCAAGATCAACCAGCAAAAAGCCGACTTGCTCTATAAAACCATTGACGACAGCAGTTTTTATAACAACCCCGTTGCCCCTGAGCATCGCTCTATCATGAACGTGCCTTTTACCTTGGCAGACAGCAGTCTGGATAAGGTGTTTTTAGAAGAGTCAGAGGCCGCAGGACTATTGAACCTAAAAGGTCACCGCGATGTCGGTGGTATGCGCGCTAGTATTTATAATGCCGTACCGCTTGATTGGGTACAGCAGCTGGTGGATTTTATGATTGCCTTTGAAAAAAAGCATGCTTAATCAAGCGATCGCTATAGTTCAAACGCTATCACGCAAACACTAAAAGACAAAAAAGACGCCACTTTTATAAGCGGCGTCTTTTTTATGTGCAGGCGTTTTTATTGTCAGTCAAAAAACCGCTGGGCAAACCTACTGTATACCTAAAACCGTGCCTCTACTGATGTAAACCCACCTCATCACTGCGCTGTATTATCAAAAAAGCCTCGAGCATGACGACATCAATCCAGCAAATCATTAGGTGAAAAAACCTAAGTTTGTTATGATAAAATTTTTCGAGGGCAGAGCTTGGCAGTGGTTTTTACGTGTTATGGCTATAGTGCTCACGTTTTTTCGATGATAGGTACGGTAAGTAAAGAGGTCTGTTGATACCCCATGATGCCCAAAAAAGCGCTGCCAAAAACCGTTTTGTTTGCTCTGGTCATCGGCTGGCTGCCGATAGCTATGGCAGCGCCTGTCACCACGACAGCGCTTGGTCATAATAGCACCACTGAATATGCCGACGCCCCATATATGCCCTATGCCAATCCAAATGCGCCCAAAGGCGGCACGCTGTCACTCGATGCGCGCGGCACCTTTAATGCGGCCAATAAATGGATGACCACGGGGGTGGCGATGGTCGGTACCGATTATCTGTACGACACGTTGATGACCGGATCATTAGATGAAGCCTTTACCATGTATCCGCAGCTGGCCAGCAAAGTTACCTACGACCCTGAGGACACCAGCTGGATTATCTATCATATTAACCCTGCGGCGCGTTTTTGGGATGGCACAGAGGTCACTAGCGCCGATGTCAAAGCCACTTATGACGCCATATTAAATAAAGGCCCGATGTATATTCGTAGCTATTTGGGAGACATCAAAGACATCCAAATTGTCGATAAGCGGCGAGTCAAGTTTGTCTTTACTTCCGATGATAATAAAGAGATTCTATTAACAGTCGGACAGTTTCCAGTGTTTGCCAAATCCTCTATCGATACCGACTTTGAAAAAATCAGCCTAACGCCGCTCATGGGCAGTGGGCCTTATAAGCTTGGCCGCGTCGATGCGGGACGCTCGGTGAGCTATGTTCGTGATCCCAATTACTGGGGGCGAGATTTGATGGTCAATCGCGGTCGCTATAACTTTGATAGGATTAAGTTTGTCTATTACCAAAGTGATGAGATTGCCTTTGAAGGGTTTAAGTCTGGACAATATCGCTTTCGCCCAGAAAATAAAGCCTCTAACTGGGCGACCGGTTATCGCTTCCCAGCGGTAAAAGCAGGGCTCATTAAAAAAGAAACTATCAGTAGTCAAAACCCAGTACCTATGCAGGCACTGGTGATGAATTTGCGCCGGCCATTGTTTCAAGACATTCGCGTGCGCCAAGCACTGAGCGCCGCTTATGATTTTGAATGGATGAATAAGACACTGTTTCATGGGCAGTATGAGCGCCTGCAAAGCTTTTTTCATGGCTCGGAGCTTGCCGCTACGGGCATGCCATCGCCTACCGAGATGCGGGTGCTAAAACCACTACTGCCGACACTTGAGCCGATTCAGCGCCGTGCAGTATTGGCGAGATGGCAACTTCCCACCAGCGATGCTAGTGGCTTCAATCGCGAAGGGTTATTACAAGCCAGACAGCTATTGCTCGATGCGGGTTTTTATTATGACGATATGCAGCTATATCAGCCTAATGGCAAGCGTGCTCGGATTGAGATGTTGATGACGGGCGAGACCATGGGGCGTGTATTGCTGCCTTATATTCGTAATCTCAAGCGCCTAGGGTTCGATGCGACCTTGCGGCAAGTCGATGGCCCACAATATTACGAGCGAATGCGCCGTTTTGATTATGATATGGTGGTCGATGTATTTGCCCAAAGCTTATCGCCTGGTGCTGAGCAAGTAGGGTTTTGGGGTAGTAGCGCTGCCGATGAGACGGGCAACCGAAACACGGCAGGTATCAAAAACGCGGCGATAGATGAGGTGATAGAGCAATTAGGCGACGCCGAAAGTCGTGACGAGATTGTCTTATATACGCACGTCCTTGATCGTCTGCTACGCGCAGGTCACTATATGGTCCCGCTATATGGCAAATCTAGTACCAATGTTGCCTACTGGAATCAGTATCGCCATAATGGCACACTGCCGACCAATGCAGTCGGAATCGACTACTGGTGGGTGGATAAAGCAGCCGAAGCGCGCGTTAATAACTACTTGAAAAAATAAACGATGGCTTGGGCACCCAATATCTAATGTATCGTTTATCAAAAATAGCCATTCTCAATACTTGAATAAAAAGATAAGCAACACCTATAACTACTGGTAAGGATTTGATATGAGTATTCGTATTCACCCGATTAAAGCGTTTAATGACAACTATATCTGGGCGCTCATTAATGAAAATAACAAGCAAGCCATCGTCATTGATCCGGGTCAAGCTGAGCCTGTCGTTGCTTATCTAGAAGACAATGAGCTGGAGCTGACGTCTATCTGGACCACCCACCATCATCATGATCATATCGGCGGTGTGGCAGAGCTACAAGAGTCTTATCCGATGACGCATCTGGTGGCCCATGGCGAGCATACGGTCGATGAAGACCAGACCATCAAGGATGGTAGCACGGTCAGTGCCTGGGGCTGCGCGGCGCAAGTATGGGACGTGTCGGGTCATACGGCAAGTCACGTGGCTTATGTCTTAGATATCGATGGTCAAAAGCATTGTTTTTGCGGAGATACCTTGTTTAGTGCTGGCTGCGGCCGCGTGTTTACAGGAACGATAGAGCAGCTGCATGAGAGTTTTAAGCGTTTAAACGGACTGCCTGCCGAGACACTGCTGTATCCAGCGCATGAATATACTGCCAGCAATCTACGCTTTGGTCTCTCTATCGAGCCTGCTAATGAAGCGATGCAGCAAGCATTGGCGCAAGCAGAAGAAAAAACCGCCCAAGGCACCCCAACATTGCCGGTGACCTTAGCGCATGAGCGCACTGTTAATGTGTTTTTGCGCACACAAGAGCCGAGTGTGATCGCAGGTGTCAAGGCCAAGATGGCGATCGATGATGATAAGTCACTGACGGTATTTGCCGCGCTACGTGAGCTGAAAAACAACTTCTAATTATTTTAGGAAGCTGACATATGGGTCGTTATATCTTAAAAAGATTGCTGCTGATATTACCGACGCTATTTTTGATATTGTTGGCGAACTTTGTGATTGTACAAGCGGCGCCAGGCGGTCCTGTAGAGCAGCAGCTGGCATTGATTGAGCAAGGCGCAAAAGACAATGCGCTCGGCGGCAGTATCGGCGCGGGTAGTGCAGGCGGCAATGATAGTACCTACCAAGGCACGCGCGGCCTATCTGAGGAGATGGTGGCCGCAATCAATGCGCAATATGGCTTTGATAAGTCAGCGCCTGAGCGCTTTTGGCTGATGCTAAAGAACTACGCCCAGTTAGATTTTGGTGAGTCGTTTTTTAAGGGCCAGACAGTGACCGATCTGATTATAGAAAAGCTGCCAGTATCTATCTCGCTTGGGCTGTGGAGTACGCTGCTGATATATATGATTGCTATCCCACTTGGCATCTACAAAGCCATGCATCACGGCTCGGGGATTGATAAAGCCACTGCTATGCTACTCGCTATTGGCCATGCGATACCTGTGTTTGTATTTGCCGTCATACTGTTGGTGTTTTTTGCGGGTGGCAGCTACTGGAATATCTTTCCGCTGCAGGGACTGACCTCCGAGAATTTTGATCAGTTAAGTACTTTGGGTAAAGTGAAAGACTACTTTTGGCATTTGGCACTGCCGCTATTAGCAAGTACCGTTGGCGGTTTTGCCGGCTTGACTTATTTGACCAAGTTTAGCTTTTTAGAGGAGCTGGGTAAGCAGTATGTGCTCACCGCACGTGCCAAAGGCTTAGGCGCGCGTCAAGTACTGTACGGTCATGTGTTTCGTAACGCGATGCTGATTATTATCGCTGGTATCCCCGCGGCCATCGTTGGGATTTTCTTTGCCGGTAATTTTCTTATTGAAATCATCTTTAAACTCGATGGTTTAGGACTGCTTGGCTTTGAGGCCATTCAACAGCGTGATTATCCAGTGATATTTGGCACGCTGTTTATCTTTACCTTAGTTGGTCTACTATTACAGCTTATCAGTGATCTGAGCTATCATCTGATAGACCCTCGTATTGATTTTGAGGGTCGCTAATGTCTAATTATTCTACTGCTACGCCGCCACCTGCTTTAACTAAATCAAAAGCCAAACGCCTAAATCCGATTTGGCAGGCGCGGCTCGATCGCTTTCGTAGTAATCGCTTAGGTTTAATCTCTCTTATTATTTTCAGCTTAGTGTTCATCCTCTGTATGGCCGCTAACGTTATTGCCAATGACAAGCCGCTACTGGTGCAGTATCAAGGCGATTACTATTTTCCCGTGCTAAAGGCCTATCCTGAGACGACGTTTGGCGGTGTGTTTGAGACCGAAACCAATTATAAAGACCCTGCGGTGCAAACGCTGATTAATGAGCAAGGCTTTTATGTGATGCCGCCCATTCCCTTTGCTGATCAGACGCCAAATGTTGCGCTGGGTCTGCCTTATCCTGCGCCGCCCAATAGCCAAAACTGGCTGGGTACGGATGATTTGGGTCGTGATGTGCTGGCGCGCATACTTTATGGCATGCGGGTGTCGTTGTTATTTGGTATCGCTTTGACGCTGGCGGGGGCGATGATTGGTATTATTGTAGGGGCGATACAAGGCTATTACGGTGGCTGGGTAGATTTGGCAGGGCAGCGCTTTATGGAAGTGTGGGGCGGGATGCCGCAGCTGTTTATGATTATTATTTTGGTCAGCTTGTTTAGTCCCAGCATCTTTATGCTGTTTGCCATGATGCTGCTATTTGGCTGGATGGGATTGGTTGGTTTGGTACGCGCCGAGTTTTTACGGGCGCGTAACTTTGATTATGTCCGCGCTGCTCGTAACCTTGGGGTGTCGGACAGCCGCATTATGATGAGGCACATCTTGCCCAATGCCTTGGCCTCTAGCTTATCGCAGTTGCCGTTTATCCTAACGGCCAATATCATTGCCTTAACCGCGCTAGATTTTTTAGGGTATGGCTTACCGCCTGGCTCGCCGTCACTTGGCGAGCTGATGGTACAAGGCAAAAACAACCTTGATGCGCCTTGGCTGGCTTTATCAGGATTTTTTAGTCTGACTTTTATCTTATCCTTGCTCATCTTTATTGGCGAAGCGTTGCGTGATGCCTTTGATCCGAGGCGCTCGTGATATGACAACTGATAAGATGATAAACGCCAATATGATAACTACTACTGAGCAAAGCAGCCTTTTAGGTGACAATCATAGCAATACACAAAACAAGCTCATGCTGGTAGTAGATAAACTTAGTATCGTCACTGACGCAGATATCGTTTTGGTCGATAAGCTAACGTACGAGCTGCGACAAGGGGAGACATTGGCTATCGTCGGCGAGTCAGGCTCTGGTAAGTCGATCGCCAGTCTTGCACTGTTGGGCTTGCTGCCAAATAGCTTGAGCGTCACAGGTGAAGTGCAGTTGGCAGACGCGGCAGAAATGACGACATTGCCGATAAGTAATCATAAAACACGTGATGCAGCGCTGCGCGCTATCCGTGGTCAGCGCATCGCCATGGTGTTTCAAGAGCCGATGACAGCGCTAAACCCGCTGCACACCGTTGCTAAGCAAATTGCCGAGTCGTTGCGTCTAAGCGGCGTACCCAAAAAGCACTGGCAAGACAGGAGCATCGCTTTGCTAAGTGATGTCAATATCACTAACCCTGCTGACAAGCTGCATCGCTATCCACATGAGTTGTCAGGTGGCCAACGCCAGCGGGTAATGATCGCCATGGCATTGGCGCAGCAGCCTGATATCTTAATCGCTGATGAGCCGACCACTGCGCTGGATGTCACTCTGCAGCATGAGATTCTTGAGCTGCTAGATAGTCTCAAGCGGCAGCATCAGATGGCGATGATACTCATCAGCCATGATCTTAATTTGGTCAAACGCTATAGCGATAACGTCATCGTCATGCGCCAAGGTCAAACGATTGAGCAGGGGAAGACTGCCGAGGTGTTTAATCAGCCAGCAGCTGACTATACTCGCACCCTTATCGAGCAAGACTTTGGGCAAGCATTAGATCTATCTGAGAATGAAAGTCAGCGGCCAACCGTATTGCAAGTCAGTCATTTACAAGTACAGTTTCCGGTTGAAAAAAGTCTGTTTGGCGGCGTCAAGCGCTGGTTTGATGCAGTAAAAAACGTCGATATGACGCTGCAAAAAGGGCAGGCGCTCGGCATCGTTGGCGAGTCCGGCTCTGGCAAAACCACCATTGCCCTGGCGCTGAGTCAATTACTAAGTCATCAAGCACGCATCAGTGGTCAGATTTTGGTGAACGGCCAAGATATCGCGGTACTGTCTAGGAGTGAGCTGCGAAAATTCCGTTCGCAGATTCAGATGGTATTTCAAGACCCCTTTGCCAGTATCAATCCGCGTATGACGGTGATGCAGATAGTTGAAGAAGGGCTGTTGGTACAAGGCGTGTCTAAGGTCGCCCGTCAGCAGGCGGTGCTGGATAGTCTGGCGACCGTGCACCTGCCTGCTGAGTTTGCCCAACGTTATCCGCATGAGCTATCAGGCGGTCAGCGTCAGCGAGTGGCGCTTGCTCGTGCGCTTGTGATGCAGCCAAGTTTATTGATACTTGATGAGCCAACGTCTGCACTTGATAGCACCACGCAGGTTACGGTGGTCAATTTGCTACGGGAAATTCAAGAAAAATTGCACATCAGTTACGTGTTTATCAGTCATGATCTAAAGGTTGTGCGCGCTTTATGCCAGCATATTATGGTACTAAAAGAAGGCACGTGCATCGAGTCTGGAGCGACCGAAGCTAGTTTTGATAATCCAAAGCATCCGTATGCCAAGCAATTATTGCAGGCGAGTATGCTTTAGTCTAAGCAGTCAGAATAAAATAACTATACGAATTTATAAAACCTGGAACACCATAGATGATAAGTAGGCTCAAAATAAAACCCATTCGAGCGCGTGATACCAATGAATGAGCCAAACAGGCCTTCGACCACGCTTGAGCTATTGTTTGACTTGGTCTATGTCATTGCCGTAGCGGCGGCGGCTCATGGTTTTTATAGCCGTTTAAGTGAACATGACTTATCGGGGTTTTTGACCTTTTATGGTATTTGGCTAATTATTTTGGCACCTATAGTGATGATTTGGTTTTTTGGACGAGACAACGAGCACTGGCTGGCTAAGGATAGCGGCTAAGCGCGTTTGCGACAGGTTTGGCCGTGATGGTGTGACAATATGACAACGTAAAAAGCAGAATAACGTGAAAAATAGAACAAGGCAGTTCACAGTAAATGCGACATCACAAAAACGGCAGTGGTACAATAAATTTAAACAGTCGTTTGCTTGATACAGCAGTGATAGGGTATCTGGCATGGTTTAAAGACATCATAAAAAAGGATTTTTGTACCCATGAAACACCCAAGTCGTCTCTCTCAATTGATCAATACCAATGGTTTACAGCATGCAGGCTATCTGGCGGTCGCCAAGACTCGTGCCAAAGTGCTAAAAGCATTTTCTTATGTTGTGCCGATTAGAAGACCGATGTTGTTTATCGGTGAGACCTCATGTGAGGAGCTGTGCGATATGCTGATAAATGAAGGCAACGCTCATGTCTTTATCGTCACAGATGCTGTGCTTAATAAGCTGGGCATCCCTGCCAAAGTCACCGACTATCTGGATGAGAAAAATATCCGCTACCATATCTATGATGGTATCACGCCAGACCCAACGTTTGCTGTGGTTAAAGAAGGATTGCGCCAATCTGTCGCCGCCAAGTGCGATTCGATCATTGCTATCGGCGGCGGTTCGGTCATCGATGCGGCCAAAATGATCGCCATGGCCCAAGGTAATAAATGCCAGCCTGAGCAATTAATCGGCCTTTTAAAAGCTAAAAAGCCCTCTGTACCGCTTTATTGTATTCCTACCACTGCTGGTACTGGTTCAGAGGCGACCCTAGGTGCGGTGGTGTCTGATGACAACACTCACCAAAAAGCGCTGTCGATTGACCCCAGAATGGTACCCCTAGCAGCCGCTATCGATCCTGTGATTATGAAAGGGATGCCTAAGCATATCACTGCGGATACTGGTATTGACGTTTTGACGCATGCCTTAGAGGCGTGGATGAGCGCTAATGCTAGCGTTGAGACCGACTATTATGCCGCTTCTGCCACCAAAGCGGTGATGCAGTATCTGCCAATCGCCTATGAAAATGGGGAAGACCTGCAGGCTCGCGAAGAGATGGGGATAGCTGCACATTATGGCGGTATCGCCTTTAACAAAGCGGGTCTTGGCTATGTCCATGCCATCGCGCACCAGCTAGGGGCGTATTATGGTATTCCTCATGGTCGTGCCAATGCCATCGTCTTGCCTTATGTGCTAGACGTCAATCGTCAAGCAAGCAAAAAAAGACTGGCCAAGCTGGCCAAGCAGACAGGAATGATCAGGCAAGGCAACGCTGGTAATAGTGATGCTGAGATCGCCGATCATCTAATCGCGCAAGTGCGCGACTTGATTGCTAGCTTACACATCGACCCAGCGGTAAGAGGCATGCAAAGCAGTGATTTTGATGACATCGCAAAAGCGGCGGCAAAAGAAGTCAGTGATACTTATGCGGTGCCGACCTATCTGTCACCTGCCGAAATCAAAGACATCTTAACAAGGATCAAACACGCCAGTGAACAGCATAGTGCTGCTGCCAAGACGGCGAATGCGGTCGCTTAGGGCGCTCTTGTTTAAAGCACAGGCTTGCACGGCGACTGGATCGCTCAGATGCAGCCGAGCGTCTAAGGCTGACGAAAAGTGACAAAAAAGGATACTGAACGCAGTATCCTTTTTGGGTTTTGTTTGGGCGTTTATCTGGGTTTAGATGTTAGGCTTGATTGCTTGCGATATTAAAACGCCGGCCGACGCTTGGGCACCGCGTCCAAAAATTCATTACGTGCTTGATTGTCGTGAAGATACTCACCCAGCATGGCGGTACTACGGGTGGTTGACTGCTGTTTGTTGACGCCGCGCATCATCATACACATATGTGAGGCATCCATTACCACAGCTACCCCGCGACACCCTGTCACATCCATGATGGTTTGGGCGACTTGCTCGCTTAGGTTTTCTTGGATTTGCAAGCGGCGAGCAAACATATCGACGATGCGCGCAAACTTTGACAGACCCAGCACATGACCATTTGGTAAATAACCGATATGCGCCACGCCATGAAACGGTAGCATATGATGCTCACACAGCGAGTAAAACTCGATGTTTTGCACCAATACAAGCTCGCGATTGGTCGATGGGAATACCGCGTCATTGACGACTTCTTCTAAGCTTTGATGATAGCCTTGCGTCAAATAAGAAAACGCCTTTGCTGCTCGCGCAGGCGTGTCTAGTAAGCCTGGGCGATTTAAGTCTTCGCCAGTTGAGTCAATCAATTGACGATAAGAGTCGATATTTTCTTTATAATCTGGAGTGATGATGGGGGTATTACTCATAAGTTTGGCAGCCATCCAAAATGTGGGTGTAGCTTAACGCTAAATCCTCAGTTACAAGCACTCGATTACGAGCAAGGGTTGTAAGGGATTTTTATAAAAATTGTGCAAGCTGGGAAGGGCTGTGATTATACTTGAAAAAGGCTTAACTTCATACTACTGTGGCCAGAGTTGCGCGTTTTATCGACATCAGGCATCACCATAACATAGAGGATACCAGCATCTGTATCAGTAATTACAGTTTACGACTGTTTACTTAAATCAATTCGTGTATAATGAGTCATCTTTTTATCATACTTATAATGAGCATTTATACTCTCGAACGATTCAAAAGGAAATATTATGCTACTGCAAGGACAACGATTTGTCGTAACTGGCATCGCAAGTAAACTCTCTATCGCATGGGCGATCGCAGAAGCGTTGCACCGTGAAGGCGCTTCATTGATTTTGACTTATCCAAATGAGAAAATCAAAAAACGGGTAGATATGGCAGCCGAAGCATTTGAGGCAGACTTGGTGTTAGAGTGTGATGTCGCCTCAGATGACTCTATCGCCGCTTGCTTTGAGCAAATCACCGCACATTGGGGCGATGGTATCGATGGCGTCGTACATGCTATTGGCTTTGCGCCAATGGATCAGCTCGATGGCGATTTTGTTAGCGCCACCACTCGTGAGGGCAGTCAAATCGCGCACGATATCTCAAGCTACAGTTTTGTAGCATTGGCCAAAGAGGCGCGGTCGCTACTGGCCATGCGTCATGGCTCGATGCTGACACTGACTTATGAAGGTAGTATCTCAGTATTGCCAAACTATAATGTCATGGGAATGGCCAAGGCAAGCTTGGAGGCCAGTGTGCGTTATCTAGCGACATCGATGGGCGGTGAAGGCATCCGTGTCAACGCTATATCAGCAGGGCCTATCCGTACGCTGGCCGCCAGCGGTATCAAATCTTTTAGAAAAATGCTCGATATCAGCGAAAAGATAGCGCCGCTACAACGCAATATCACCCAAACAGAGGTCGGTAACGCAGCGTTGTTCTTGCTATCACCATGGGCTTCAGGTATCACCGGTGAAATTATGTTTGTGGATGCTGGGTTTAATACCGTGGCCATCAGCGAGCAGCTAATGATGGCTGATGAGTCAAAGTAGCCGCTCAAGATAAGTGCGTGATCTGACATATAGTCGATACACTCTAAAAATGTCATAGCGCTACTGGGATGAATTTTGCGCAGCCTCTGGGAACGCAGCACGCAAGTAAAAATTTATACCAGTAGCGCGTTTAAATCCATAACAGTTTTACATTCAGCTAACTATATTCAGTGATATTATTTAGCAAAGACAGAAGGCAGCCTATGGGCTGTCTTTTTTGGTTATAATAAAGGCTTTTTGGCCCTAAGCCATAAAACGACAAATATGATCACCAAACTACCAAAGTGGATATTATGGGGCGGCGCGATTTTAGCGTTTAGTGCCGGCTGCGTCAATACAGCGGCGCTGATGGGCTTTGCTCGTCTTTCTGTCTCGCACGTCACGGGTAATGTGAGTCTGTTTGCCGCTGCGATCGCTTACATGGATGCTCGTAGTATCTTGTATATCGGGGCGCTGCTACTGTCGTTTTTGGCAGGTGCAATATTAAGCGGTTATGTGATCGGGCAGACGTCCCTAAAGCTTGGGCGACGTTATGGCCGCGCGTTATATATCGAGGCGGCACTACTGCTGCTCAGTTATTGGCTATATCAGCAGCATGACTACTTAGGGCAACTGGCGGCAGCGATGGCCTGCGGTTTACAAAATGCCATGGTAGCGACTTATAGTGGGGCAGTCATTCGCACGACTCATTTGACAGGTCTTACCTCAGATATGGGTGCGGCCATCGGAAACTGGCTGGCAGGTCGTGCCATCAGCAAGCCTACCTTAGGGTTTCAAGCGATTATCTGGTACTGCTTTTGTGGTGGTAGTGCGCTTGGGGCGTTTTTATTTGCAAAGGTCGGTTATGATGCACTGTTTGTACCCATTAGCATCGTACTTAGCGCGGCGTTTATTTATAACTATGTCTCAGACCGCTTGCCGGAGAAAAGATAATTAAAATAAAGATAAACTAAAAAAAGAGCGTATCTTAAGAAAAAGTCTAGGACACGTGCTCATAAAAGAAAGCGCTCATCATTCCAATGAGCGCTTATAGCAAACAATACATAAATAGCGCATTGTCAACGGCAATGCGCTTATATTGAAACTAGAAACATATTTGAAAAACCAGCGAATTACTTATCGCTTTCTTCGTTATGATCTTCGTGCTCATGCATGCCTTGCATCATGTCTAGAGCAGAGTCGTCGGTACGCTGCTGGTCTTTTTCGTCAAGGCCATCTTGATTGATATCTTTACGAGCCATTTTTGTGGTCGAGTTTGTTTTATTGTCATCTGTCATGAAATGCTCCTAATAGTTATTGTCAATTTGATTGAAGACATGGCCTAGTATGAAAGAGCATGGTGGTGTTGTACATATAGTGTGTACGTGTGTTTAGTGACGATGTGTAACTGGTGGTTTGTAACTAAAGACTCATAACTAAAGCGCATGATCCTTGCTACTTGGCAAAACGGTATTTGCTAGCAGCGACATCGATGACGAAAAATGTTGCTTAGATAAGTAATTGAGTTTAAAGCATTCTTATAAACGAGTATTGATACAGGTCAATCAAGTGCTTTGTCAGGCGCGTTTTTTACGATATATCTGCTATGATGACAGCCTGTTTTTTGCTGATAACCCGCCAGTTATCACAATTTATACTCTCTCTTTGGTTTATCTTTAGGGTTTTTTTTACACTGTCTTTGGATCAATAAGGACATTTTATGTCAAAGCAAAAACTAGACAGCCATCTTCCTGATGATGGCAACGAGTATTTATTTACCGACACCTTTCCGAAGGGGACGGGTAAAGGGCTGATAGTGGTCGCCATCGCCGCCATTATCGCTATGATTATCTATAACGTTTTACCCTTTGAAGTCAATGCCAATAAAGGCCTTGCGGTGCTGTTTTTTATCGGTGTGCTGTGGTTGACAGAGGCAGTACACGTGACTATCACCGCCTTGCTGGTCGTCGTGGTCGGGGCGCTGGTTGGCATACCTGAGTTTGATGCCAAGATTGGCTTACAAAGCTTTGCCAGCCCGACTATTTATTTGTTTTTTGGTGGTTTTGCACTGGCGGCCGCCTTACATGTACAACAGCTAGACAAAAAAATCGCCCTAAAGATCTTGTCGATGTCAGGTGGTAAGCTGAGTACGGCGGTGTTTTTGATATTTGCCGTGACCGCGTTTTTGTCGATGTGGATATCTAATACTGCTACAGCGGCGATGATGCTGCCACTGGCGCTGGGTATTCTCACGCAAGTGGATCGCGAAAAAGACCGCGGCACTTTTGTTTTTGTGCTGCTGGGTATCGCATACTCAGCCAGCCTTGGGGGCTTGGGTACTATCGTGGGCTCGCCGCCTAATGCTATTGCGGCAAAAGCGCTCAACATCGCCTTTGTAGATTGGATGAAGTTTGGTGTACCCATGATGGTAATGTTATTGCCGCTGCTCTTGGGGGCGATGTATGTGTTTTTAAAACCCAACCTCAACCGCACAATCACTGTACTCGATGAAGCGCCAATCGCGTGGAACAAGCCGCGAGTTGTGACGATTATCGTCTTTATTATCACTGCCTTTAGCTGGATATTTTCTAAAAAAATTGGTGCAGCGCTCGATATCACTGATACCGATGCTATCATTGCTTTGTCAGCCGCCGCCGCGGTGGTCAGTCTGGGTCTGGTATCATGGAAGCAAGTCTCGGACAATACCGATTGGGGTGTGCTCATGCTGTTTGGTGGCGGTATTGCGCTATCGACGATCTTAAAAGTATCGGGCGCATCATTGGTGCTGGGTGAGACGGTGGCAAGTGCGCTGTCTTCTGCGCCGCTGATCTTGGTGATGATTGCGGTGTCAGCCTTTATTATCTTTTTGACTGAGTTTGCCTCAAACACCGCGTCAGCTGCGCTGCTGGTGCCAGTATTTGCAGCAATTGCTGAGCAAATGGGTCTGCCGCATGAGGTGCTGGTGCTGGTCATCGGTATTGGCGCATCTTGTGCCTTTATGCTACCTGTTGCGACACCGCCAAACGCCATTGTTTTTGGTACTGGGTTGATCAAACAATCTGAGATGGTCCGCACAGGGGTAATACTCAACATCATTGCCACCGTCGTTGTTGGATTGTGGGCGTATTTTTTCTTAATATAGCCTCAAATATGTCCGACTAAGACATACCAGTACAGACAAAACCCGATGTTTCCATGACTATTGGACATCGGGTTTTTGTTTTTCACCTCAACATAGTATCAATAATCGGCAAGCGGCAAATTGAGTAAGTTATTCTGAAGGCTAGGCAAGTACGACAAGCCGCTTGAATCGTACCTGCATAACCCTCATAATCTAAGCACTTTTAAATAATAAATAGCCTAAGCAAATATGCCGAATCAAACTGAAAAGTCGCAACACATTAAACCGCAAACAAACACCCCCTCTCAATTAGATGTCAAAAGTACAGCAGCGCAGGCCGCTACCGGTACGATGAGTCAAGTCGATACTTCTGATCTACCCGTCCTTGCCAAAGACAGCTACTACCTTGGGCGTTTGGAGCGCGAGCTGGCACGAGCCGCTGTGACCAAAAACAAAGCAGCCAATAGCAACGCTAACAAAAATGACTCGCCTAAAGCGGCAGACATCCTGAGCAAAAAGCGGGCGCAATACGAAAAAATAAAAACCCGCTCACAGCAAGCGGTGCAAGCGCGTATCGATAGTATCCCAGACAATTTGCCAGCCACCTTAAACCTAGATTTGCCTGTCAGTCAGCGCGCTGATGACATCGTGCAAGCCATCATTGACAACCAAGTCATCATCGTCGCAGGTGAGACAGGGTCTGGTAAAACCACGCAATTGCCGAAGCTTGCGATGCTGGCAGGTCGCGGCATCACAGGGCAAATAGGGCATACCCAACCGCGTAGGCTCGCAGCACGTAGTGTGGCCAACCGTATCGCCGAGGAGCTTGGCGAGCAGCTTGGTCATACAGTTAGCTTTAAGATTCGCTTTAATGAGCAAGGATCAGCGCAATCGGTCGTGAAGCTGATGACCGATGGTATCTTATTGGCCGAACTCGGTCATGATCGATTTTTGAGTAAATACGATACTATCATCATCGATGAGGCGCATGAGCGTAGTCTAAACATTGATTTTATTATGGGTTATCTAAAAAAACTGCTACCCAAACGCCCTGATCTCAAAGTCATTATTACCTCAGCGACACTCGACACCCAGCGTTTTAGCGAGTACTTTAGTCATTATGATAACAAGCTCAAACGAAAAGTCCCTGCGCCGATTTTTAACGTTGAGGGTCGCAGCTTCCCCGTTGAAGTGCGTTATCGTCCGCTCACTGATGAGCCAGTAACTAGCTCAGATGACGACAGCTATGACGACTTCGAAGAGAATCTACCGCGAGCAGTCGTTGCCGCAGTGGATGAGTGCTTCACCGACGCACAAAGCAAAGGCCATGCCGATCAAGCAGATATATTAATCTTTGCCGCAACCGAAGCTGAGATTCGAGAACTGCAAGATGTACTGGTTCGTCATGGACCTAAGCATACCGAAGTGCTACCGCTGTTTGCACGTCAAACTTATGAAGAGCAGCAGCGCATCTTTCAGCCCTCTGGTCGCGGACGCCGTATCGTCATCGCCACTAACGTTGCCGAGACCGCTCTAACGGTACCCGGTATTCGCTACGTGATTGACTTGGGCTTTGCGCGCATATCACGCTACTCTTATCGCTCGCGCGTACAGCGTTTGCCGATTGAAGCGATCTCACAAGCGGCTGCCAATCAGCGTAAAGGTCGCTGTGGTCGTGTTGCACCGGGCGTTTGTATTCGTCTGTATTCTGAGGAGGACTTTAGCGGTCGCCCTGAGTTTACCGAGCCTGAGATACTGCGAACCAATCTTGCATCCGTTATATTGCAGATGGCAAACCTGCGTTTAGGTAGCGTCCAGAGTTTTGAATTTATCGAGCCGCCCGATAGCCGTTTGGTGACTGATGGTCATAAATTGCTTGACGAGCTTGGCGCAATTACCGCCAAAAATGACAAAGCTAACCTACCCAAACGCAAACAAACTTTGGATCATCTGCGTCTGACTCGTATCGGGCAAAAGATGGCGCGTATGCCTATCGATCCAAGGCTGGCACGTATGCTGGTGGCAGGTAGCGACTTTGATTGTATCCGTGAGATGCTCATTGTTGTCGCCGCTCTTGCCGTACAAGATCCGCGCGAGCGCCCCGCCAATAAACGCCAGCAAGCGGATCAAAAGCATGCTGAGTTTCGTCAAGATGATTCTGACTTTTTGTTTTATTTAAGTCTATGGAAAGCGCTGTTTGAAAAAGGCGAAGACGGCAATAAATTATCTGGTAATCAGCGCAAACAGTTTGCCAAAAAACATTATCTGAGCTTCCCGCGCGTGCGTGAATGGAGTCAGACTCATCGGCAGTTGCTGCAGATGGTCACGGATCTTAATCTTGCAGATGATAAAGGCGGTAAAAAAGGGGCGGGTAGTAGTGACCCTACCAGTGTGGAAGATGAGGAGGTCAAAGCGGTCAAATATGCCAATCTGCATCGTGCACTATTGACGGGGCTGCTCTCGACCATCGCGCATAAGACAGAAAATCGCGGTGAGTACTTAGCAGCACGCCAGCAAAAAGCCAAAATATTCCCAGCCAGTACTGTGTTTAAACAAGTACCGCCTTGGGTCATGGCCTTTGAGATGGTTGAGACCTCGCAAGTGTTTATGCGTACTGTTGCCAAGATTGAACCTGAGTGGATCATCTCCGCGGCGGGCAACTTACTGAAGTACCATTATTTTGAGCCGCATTGGTCCAAAAAGACAGGCCGCGTTAAAGCTTACGCGCAGATTAGTTTGTTTGGGCTGATTATTGTTAGTAAGCAGCTGACTAACTATGAGCAGGTCAATTTGGCAGAGTCGCGGGAGATATTTATCCGTGACGGTTTAGTAACGGGTAATTTGGGTCGGCAAGCGCCGTTTTTGCAGCACAATATGGACAAAATCGCCCATGTTGAGCGTATCGAAGACAAATTGCGTCGCCGCGATTTACTCGTCGACGAAGAGGCGCTGTATCAGTTTTATGACAAAAAAATCCCTGAGCATGTCGCTAGTCGCAAAGCCTTTGAGGACTGGCGCGCTGAGGTAGAAAAAAATGATAGTAAATATCTGTTTTTTACCGATGATGACGTGCTCAACAGTCAAGCGCCGACCACAGGCGACTTCCCAGAAGTGTGGAAGCTGGGTGATTTAAAGCTGCCGCTACGTTATGTCTTTGATCCATCAAGCGATGACGATGGCGTGACCATTCGCGTGCCGCTTGTCGCATTGCCGCAGCTTGATGCCATTGAGCTGCTGTGGGGCGTGCCCGGTTGGCGCTATGAGCTGGTGTTACAACTACTAAAATCATTACCAAAAGACATCCGCCGGCAGATCGTACCGATTCCTGACACGGCAGACAGTCTCTTTGATGAGCTACAGCCCGAAGGCGGACAGGGGCTGCTCAAGCAGCTGTGTCAAGCGCTACACCGCCGCGGCATTATGTCGGTGAGCGAAGCGAGCTTTAATCCGGCCAGCATTGATCGTTATTTGCAGCCACAAATCTGTGTGGTCGATGACAAAAATCGCATCATCGAAAAAGGACGCGACCTACAAACGCTACAGATTCGTCATGCTCAAGAGACCCGTCAAGCGGTCAATGAGCAGCAAGGCGCACACACGGACTTCCCTGAGCACTTTGCCTTTAGTAAAAACCATCATAGCGCAGGCGTAGTGATGAAGCAATTTGCTGCCTTGGTCGCAGATGAGGCGGGTGAGGCGGTATCGATTCATCAATACACTGATGTCAATGCCGCACTGCAGGCGCATCGTATCGGGGTTTTGACTTTGATCAAAGGCAAGCTGGGTGCCAAAAGAAAGCAGCTGACCAGTCAAATCGATAAGATATTTAAATTGGCCTTTGCCCCGCTGGGTGATATGGAAGCCCTAAAGACCATTGTGATTGATGCGACACTTGATGCCACGCTTGAGGAGCATTATGTCTTATTTGATCATAGTGAGGATTTGCCTGAGAGCGCCGATGATGTGGCAGTTGAACTGAGCGAAGAGCTACCCTTTACCACAGAGGAGTATGCAAAGACGCTCGAGGCTGTGGTTAGCAATTTTTTATTGACGGGTCAGAGTGTCATCAAAACCCTCAAAAACGTCTATACGCGCTGGCAACGTATTCGTCAGAGCTTACTCATGCTGGATCGGGAGATATTTGGCGAGTCTATCGATGATATCGAAGACCAGCTTGAGGACTTGCATTTGTCTGATTTTGTTTATCGGATGGATTACAGTCAGTGGCAGCAGTATCCGCGCTATCTTGAGGCGCTAGAGATTCGTATCGAACGTCTGGAGCACAACCTCGAGGCTGATCTCGACGGTGTTTATGCGCTCGATGTGCACATGGAGCGACTGGCAAACCGTGCCAGCGATGCGGCCATCAGTGAATATCGCTGGATGGTCGAGGAGTATCGCATTCAACTGTTTGCCCAACCGATGAAAACTCGTATGGCGGTGTCACCTAAGCGTTTGAGTAAAATGTGGGATAAGGTGGGTTAATAAACTGATAAATAAAGGATAGTGAGTAGGGTGCGTGAGGGGCACCCTATGCGAGCGGCTACTTTATCATCCAGCGCCGTAAAACCACGTCCTTCTAGGGCGTGGATATCAGGCGTCAGCTATTGTCGTACAATATTGCGAATGCCTTGATACCCAGCTGCATTAATATCATAATTAATCCATGAAAACGCTCAAACTACGCATCAAAGACAAACACGCCACTCAGCTCAATATCTTGGCTGGTGCAGTTAATTTTGTCTGGAATTACGTCAATGAGCTAAGTTTTAAACATCTTAAGCGTACAGGTCAATTCTTTTCAGCTTATGACTTGGCTACTTATACCAAAGGCAGTGGCGAGTATTTAAACTTGCACAGTCAAACCCTGCAAGCGATTAGTGAGGTTCACGCCAAAAGCCGAAAACAGTTTAACAAAGCCAAACTCAACTGGCGCACCAACAACCCAAAAGCCAAGAGAAGAAGCTTGGGCTGGATTCCCTTTAAAAAGACCGCGATTAAGCACTTAGCAACCCGTCAGTCAGGCAAGAAAAGCCTTAAATCTACTATTCAGCTAAGCCTTGCTAAGGGTGAAAAGCTAATCATTGATCTGTGGGATAGCTATAACCTAGCCCTCTACAACATCAACACTTGTGAGTTGGTGCAAGACGCACGGGGTCACTGGTACGCCTGTGTCACCGTCAAAGAGTTTCCAAAGACTAAGTGCGGTACTGGCCAAGTCGGTATTGATTTAGGCTGCAAGGATTCAGCAGTCAGTAGTAATGGCGATCAGCTACAAATCAAAGTCACCCATCAATACGCCGAAAAACTGGCCATTGCCCAAAGAGCTAAAAACAAAAAGCGAGTCCGTGCGATACACGCCAAGATCAAAAATACCCGTCAAGATTTGATCCATAAATTCACCAATAAATTAGTCAAAGCCAACAGCTTAATCGTTGTTGGTAAAATCAAATCAACATCATTCACTTCATCCAAACTGGCCAAATCCGTCTATGATGCTGGTTGGTTTGAGATTAAGCGGCAACTGGATTATAAATGCGCGAACGCAGGTTGCCACTATATCGAAGTCAATGAAG
>NZ_CAJHBJ010000021.1:0-45511 GCF_904846595.1 Psychrobacter sp. HII-4
CTGCCTTTCGTTAATAAACACACCATGTTATTGCATATGCAAGAGATTAGTAAAGCCGTTCCAAAAGGACGTCATGCGGTGGTGGTGATGGATGGCGCATTATGGCATCAACCAAGCTTGAATCAGGCTAATGTCACTATGCTTAAACTACCGCCTTATTCACCTGAGCTCAATCCCTCTGAGAGAGTATGGCAGTACCTTAAGCAAAATGAGCTATCTAATCGTTGTTATGACAGTTATGAGGCTATTGTCGATGCCACTTGCTTGGCTTGGAATAATTTGCTTAAACAGCCACAAAGAATTCGGTCGTTAACTGCTCGTGCTTGGACACAACTTTAATTGTTGGGTTTGGTATTAATTTTGCATCTTTATTTTGAGAAAAATCATCCTAATGGACTTGGACAGTATTCTCTATATTTAATACTTGGAATGTTGATTGTAATTACTCTTCGTGCTTTACGGTATTCTGCTTAATTATTAAGAATAATTGTGATGTGAATCAAAAATAAACAGAGACTGATTTATGAGCGATGTAATAGAGTGGGAAGCCAGAACAAAAACAATCAAGCAACTCATCAAAGAATTGCAAAGCTTTGAAAATCAAGAGTTAGTCGTTATGGTCACTAATGATGAAGGCAAAACTTTTAACTCGGTAAAACTTGTCAGTAAGGGCTTTGATGACAATAAGCCTCATAAAAGCGAGAAGGTTTATTGTGCTTTACATATATAGTTGAATGCCTTTTTTAAAATCAACCCAAAATCTTATGTAATGACCTACAACCATTGCCCAAACCATAATCTAATCTTTCCCCAAAATGATGTTTGAGGGTGGCTGTCTTGTTTGGATGCACTATGCGTACTGGCTGACTCAGTGCTATTGCTCAACTCATTTTTATTAGCATCGCTAGGGAACGCAGCGTTTAGCTTATTGCAGGTAGGATATTTGGCTTGTAACTGCTGTAAATAATATTCCTGATCTTTGTATATAAATCCGTCTAATATTCCTATAGCATCGTGGCTATTATGGCGACAACTGCCGTTCTCTCGATTCCAAGCCAGAAATGGCACTAATGGTTTACCAACTATTAATTCATTATTTTCACAGCTCAGTGTCGCTAGTGATGTCACCGTATAGTTTGCTGGCTCATTACCGCTGGCCGCATATGCTAAGCCAATAACTAGGTCATTTGGCTTGATACTTTTTAGCTCAAAATCACTTTGCCAATATTCAGGGGTCTTGTAGAAAAACCACATTTTAAGCGTGCGAAAGACAAAGCGTGGATTGCTAAATTGCAAGTCGAAGCCTTTTTGCTGATTATCCATTAATGTAGGCTGCGATGATTGCAGACGAGCAATAAATACATCATTTGTTGAATGCGGCATACAAGCCCATACGGTTTGCATGGACAAAAATAGTATGATCGAAATAGGTAAGCGATATAAAAAATGCATTTCGTGTTTTTCCTTATCTCTAGCATTCCATTTTTAGGCCACAAACCATACCTTATTTAATTGGCACTTAGAGTGAGGTTTAATACGCTTGTCATTAAGCGTGCCACTAAAACCACCAAAACGATAATCTTGACCAATCTTATATTGGTCATAGGCGCTGATTTGATGAAAAAGAATGCCAGCATTGATGCTGGTCGTGTTTTCTGGAAATACTAAAGCACTTTTAATTACCGCCTCGTTTTTATAGTTGTCATGTTTAATGATTAAACAGCCGTTTTCGACCAATAAAGTGCCATCAGCGACTGTAATACCGCCATCTACTGAGCTTTCATAAAGCGGAGGGCTATATTCTAAAATCTCTACTTTCTCCTCAATAGCTTTAGTCAGTACTTTTTCTTTTCCCTCAGATGATTTATCTACAGGCTCATTTTTAGCGGCACAGCCTGAAAACAATAAAACCATCACAACGGCCAAACAACTTAAGGTATTCAATTGAAAACGCGGCATGTTCAATCACTCCAAATTAGATATTGCTAAGGCTTATTCACCTGACCTAAAAACAGTATTGCATCGGTCTTATTATCTTTAATCATAAACATAAATGGATGATCGGCTTTAAATTCCACAGGATAAGACATACCAACGTACATACCTACAGCACCGGCGGCGGCTGCCGCCTCGGTTCCTTTTTCATCGACGGTGACCACCGCTTGATGATAAACCTCATCGAGCTTTATCGGTGTACCATCAGCATATAAGTTAAATTCAGCCTCATTATTAAACGCTTTTGTCATACCCATATCACCAAGCAACGTTTTCATCTGATAACGCGCATCTAACGTAAACTTTGGCAGTTGAAGGTCCACCTCTTGTCTTACTAAGCCTGCACTCCATTGCTTAATCTTAGTTGCATTTAAACTCTTAGCTAATTGCTGCATAGCAAGTTTATGATTGAGTTTGGGTAATACTACGAGCATAGATAGGTCATCGCCTTTATAAGGTAATTGCACGACCTGTATATGTTTGTCCTCATAATAACTAAAATAAGACTGTTGCTGCATCATCTGGACGGTAGAGGCTCTGCCTATAGCATTATAAAAAGGCTTAGCACTGGTTCTTTCAGCTGTAAAAGGCAGGGTCCAATCCCCCTTAAAATAGATGGCATTGGTTAGCACCACGGCAGTATCAGATTTAATACTACCCTTAGGTAGTAATTCAGGAATCATTTGCTTGGTTTTCTCAGCAATTTTTTTATTAATGGTCTGACGCGCAGGATCAGGACTGCCTTCAAAATCAAGGGCGGTCACTTGGCCGCTGTAATAACGTTGCACGGTGTCTATGTAAGATTTAGTGGGTGTTAACCCTTGTTGCATCCATAAGTCATTGACCGTAGCAAGCTTGTAGTCGGGATTGGGTTTATTAAATTGATTATAAAGCGCGGCGCTATTAGGGTTGAGGGTAGTCGGCGTCGGATAATGAAACGTCTTTTGGATTTGCGCTTTCGTTTCCCCTTCCGCTGCGGTATAGAGCATGGCCATCGCAGTAGATAAGCTGTACGGTGAGAAAAATACATTTTTATCTGCTTGGTCAGGTTGCCCATTTATCTGCTGGTACATATCAAAGGCGAATTGGTTATTGGCAGTGATGACTTCTTTTATATCTTCAGGCGTTGCGACAGTAGTCATTACCTCAATAGGAGGCGCTTGATGGTTAATAGCTGACTGATTAGGAGTAACCATGCCTGTAACAGCACCCGTTCTATTATTTTTTATGGCGTTGTCACAGCCACTAACACCCAACACTAAGCTGGTAATAGCTAAGGCACTGATAACACGATTATGGGCTGCATATCTAAAATAGCGAAGTGGGTCATTTTGCATATCAGGCTCAACAATAAATTATAATTATAAGAATATCCAAGGCTCAGTAGTGACTGTAATAGCCACACTTTCAGTTGCTGTATAGGGAGCCGCACATATATATTTGGCGGTTTTAGAATAACTGATTTACTCTGTATTCATCATCCCAGTTCTTTTGTATTAACGTTTTTAGCTCCTTTTCACTTTGTAATTTGCTGAAATCTTTCCCGTACCACTTTATCAGAGCTTCTCTTGTTATTTTGTATTCTTGATGATCAAAATTAAACGTTATCCACTCTGCATTTTGAATCAACGCAAATAAGTAAGTGGCGTTATATATCACTGTCTTTTTATCATTCTTTTCTGACTCTGACCCATCATAATTTAAGATAATCCCATAGGGTGTCTCTTTCGTTTTGAGCTCGAGGCCCTTGAAGTTATCTGATTGCATAGAGTGGTTGACAATATTTATGACTGCACTATTATCACCAACATAGGCATTCTTGTATTGAAACACATCTTCTTCATTGGTCTTCGTATTACATCCACTAGCGACTGAAATCACCAACAGTGAACACGATAATAATTTAAGCCTTTTTTTCATAATGTCTCATCAACAGTCAGTTAAGTCTTAGTGCCGTCATTCGCTCTCTTAAGGCTTATTCACCTGACCCAAAAACAATATCGCATCGGTTTTATTGTCTTTAATCATAAACATAAACGGGTGATCGGCTTTAAAAACAGGTGGTGGAGCAGAGGCAGATTCAGTAGATACTACAATGCCAGTCGCTGCCGCTGCTTCGGTGCCTTTTTCATCGACGATGACCACCGCCTGATGATAGATATCATCTATCCATGTAGATAAAGGCTGATCAAACAGTTTGAAAGTAGCCTTGTCTTGATTAAAAGCAATGGGCATGCCCATATCTGACAGCATATCTTTCATGTCGTAGCGTTCTTTAAGCTTGAACTTTGGTAAGTGAAGGTTCACTTCTTGCGTAATTAAGTCTTTATTCCACTCTTTAATCTTATCAGCGCTTAAATCACGCACCAGCTGCTGCATGGCTGTCTTGTCTTTAGATTTTGGTAATATCACCAGCATAGATAAGTCATCACCCTTATAAGGCAATTGCACGACCTGCACCTGTTTGTCCTCGCTATAACCAAAATCCGCCTGTGTATGCATCATTTTTATATTAGGACTTGTACCCACATGGTTATAAAAAGGCTGCTCACTGGTGCTTTGAATATTGAATGGCGTTTTCCAATCGCCCTTAAAGTAAACGGCGTTGGTTAATACGGCGACCGTATTTTTTTTAATACTGCCTTTTGGCAGTAATTCAGGGATCAGCTGGTTGGTATGCTGAGCGATTTTTTTATTAATAATGAGGCGTGAAGGATCAGGACTGCCGTTAAAATCAAGATTGGTCACTTGACCACCATAATAGCGTTGAACGGTGTCGACGTAGGACTTGTTAGGCGTTAGCCCTTGTTGCATCCATAAATCATTGACTGTGGCGAGCTTATAATCAGGATTGGGTTTATTAAATTGATTATAGAGCGCGGCGCTATTAGGGTTTAGAGTATCCATCGACGGATAATAAAAGGTCTTTTGAATTTGCGCTTTCGTTTCCCCTTCCGCTGCGGCATACAGCATGGCCATCGCCGTAGACAAACTATAGGGTGAGAAAAACACGTTGTCATCTGCTTGATCAGGTTGACCGTTGATCTGTTGGTACATATCAACAGCGAACTGGTTGTTAGCAGTCGTGACTTTTTCGATGCCGTCTGGTGTTGAAGCGGAATCGTCAGCGGCAATAAAGCCGTCTTTGCTAACAGCCTTATAATCAGAGTTGTTTTTATTCTTATCTGACAAGGATGGGTTGTCTAAGTTTGGTGCGGTATTGGTTACTGTGTCGGTAGGTTTAGACTCTTTCATAGTGCTGTCACAGCCACTGACCACAAGTAATAGACTACTGATAGCCAATGCACTTATGATACGGTTACCACGTGCTTTTTTAAGATAACAATACTGGTTATTCTTCATATCTGCGTCACTAATAATGTAGAGTTAAGATGATGCCATTCTAGTATCATCTCTATACAATCGTTTAGTGTAGTTTGGTAAGCGTGCTGTACTGAACTTAAGAATGCCTAAAAGTGATTAGCGGAGAGATACATTACTGATTTTGCACGATTTCTAATAAACTTGTAGTGGTATTAGTCAATCGTAAAAGTGAGAGAAATATGGTTTTTAATAAGAATGTTCTAATAGGATTGATGAGCATGCTTTTAATATCTTGCTCATATTTTGAGAAGGATAAAGGCAAAATTATCATAAATAACGAAAGCGCTTATCTCATATCTGACGTACGCGTCAAATATACCAGCTCCAAGAGAGTGGACTTAATCGGAGATTTGCCGCCCAACTCCTCCTATCGCTACGCTATCCAATATACAAGCTATGAAGATTCAATATCTATCGACTATACTGATCAGGATAAGAAGACCTATTCTAGAGATGCAATGCCCTATGCCGCTTCATACGATAAAGAACGATATACATTTACTATAAGATAAAAATGGTCTATCCAGCAAGATGAGATAGCTTTAACAAGACTAGTAATGGATGTTAGGCATTGAGTTAAAAAGCGCTTAATCGGCTTAATAGGGATACGGTAGAGTACACTGATGTTATCTCAATAACCTAAAACCCATCATCTTTAAAAACTAAATTCCTTATTTAGAGAGTTTCTGAAGATAATCACAACTCGCTTGGTAATCGTTATCGCAAGATACTTCTAACCACTCTTTTGCCATAGCTTTGTCTTTATTAACACCCAACCCCTTATAATACATCAGCGCTATAAGATACTGAGCGCGTTCACTACCTTTGCTCCATGACCCATCAACCGTACTACGGTATCTATTTTTGGCCGCTTGTTCATACCACTTGAAGGCTTGAGTATAATCCTGAGTGACGCCAATCCCATCATAATACATATCACCCAACTGATATTGTGTCAGTAAATGCCCTTTACTCATCTCTCCACGACCCAAGAAGTAACTATTACTCGCCGCTTTTTTGAACCAGCTTAAGGCTGCATCATAGTCTTGTACAACATCTATTCCCTCAAAGTACATTTTCCCTAGACGGTATTCGGCATGTGTCTTTCCAAGACCGGTATAACTCTCCCGACTAGCCGCTATCTCAAACCATTCTTTTGCTTTCATCTTATTCTGAATAACCCCTAAGCCGCGATCATACATCACTCCCAAGTTATACTCAGCATTAGTATTGCCTTGAGCAACAAGATTTTCAAAAATATCAAAGGCCTTTTCATAATCTTGGGCGACACCTAAACCGCCATAATACATAAGCCCTAAGCTATATTCAGCATACATTTTTGTGTATTTAGCCTCCATCTTTTTATTATCAGCGGCCTTCTGATAATAGGTAAAAGCCTGACTGTAGCTTTGAGGCGTACCTGCACCATGATAGTACATCTCTGCAAGTTGATACTGAGCCTGCATGTCATCAGTATCGGCTAATTTTTTATATAATTTAAAAGCCTTGGTGTAATCCTGAGGTACGCCATACTTACCCGCATAATAGATATAGGCAAGATTGGCTATTGCAGAGGTATGCCCGTTATCAGCAGCTATCTGATACCATTTGATCTTGTTTACAGGATCATAAGCTTGGACACCTAGCATGAATTGAGCAGGAGCATATCCTCGAATGGCAAACCATTCATACGGTTTCCTACTATCTTCGGGCAAGTCTAAATTCTCTAAATATAGCTTGGCAAGCTGTTGCTGAGTGTAATTGTCTTCTAGCTGTTCAGTTGACTCTTCTGTTATATAATCAGCTGCTATAGCGGATACAGACAGCCCGAAAGATAACCCTGAAATCATAAATGGATAAATGAACATGCTATTCAGTAATTTCATAGTTTTGCTTATTAGGTCGTTGAATTTAATATTGGTAAGATATATAGGTATAGAAATATTTTTAATCGAAAAAAGTGCCTATCAGTGCAACATAGGGCGTTAAGCATTTTTTATCGCCCTGTTTTTCAAACTCAGCACCTCCTGGCGTATTAGGGTGATAAGGCAAGTAGGCGCCATTCGTCTTTATATAATCGCCCATTTTAAAAACCCGACCATTGAGATTTAATGTTTTAGTGACTTCATCCCATTTCACGATACCTTTTGGAAATTCGGGGAACATCGCGGTAGTAAATTTACGATTACTACCTATTAGATAAAGACAGTTATTACTCCATACAAAGTTGCCTCTCACGATTGATAAGGCTTGAGAATGATGAACAGGGTCAACATAATAAGTAAAAATGCTTGTTTTTAGCTCAGGCTCTACGAGTTCTGGAATAGGTTTTATCGCTGCCATTGGTTCAGGTGGGGTTGCTACAGGGGTTGTCGTACAACCGACTATCACTAGGCCTGTTAAAATAAAAAATGCTTTTCTCATCTGTGCGCTCCAGTTTAGGCAGAAAGCTCGTATTTTGAATGTAAGCAGGGAAAACAGCTTCTGCACCTATTTTTTAGTAGGTATCCAATTTCCTTTTAATCTCTTCAGAGACTTCCATTATATCGGCATCGATAGCCATGCCTATTTTGGTCAGACAAGCGGCATCTCCTTGAGTCGCAAACTCAAGATTTGTCGTTGGTATTGTTATGCCGCCAGTAAATATTTTCTCACCCAATTTAATTTTGATACCTTTAAGTACAATAGTTTTTTGCTCTTCTAAATAAGTAACACTATGCGGAGGAAATAAGGGCGTCATATATTTATCTTTGGCGACTTGCAACATAAGACAATTATCTTTAATAACGAATTTGCCACTTACGATACCTGGCATTTGACCGCCCGTAGATAGATAACTAAATATGTCGGACAGGGGTTTATTAGAGTCTCGTTTTGGAGAATCTGAGGGACTTTCATTGATAATGGCAGTTCTTTCTTGTGTTGGTGTTACTTGAGAAGGTTTTAAGTTAGTACAACCAAATAAAATTGGAAGTATAAAAACTCCAAGAGCGGTTAATGATAAGCCGTTTTTTAATTTTAAATTATTCATTCATTGGTCTCGTTGCTTAGTATTATCAGAACTTTTATAGAGTTTTTCTAGCCGCCTGACCACGCGGTAAACCCGATAACATCATCATCTCTTTGACATCACAGCGACTTGAGGCTTGATTAGCAAAGCCTTCTTTGGCATATCGTTCCCGATCTGACGGCCTAAGTTTATAGCCACCGCTTTCTATGATGTCGCCCACCTCATAAACGACATTAAAATATTTGAGCGTTTTATTTTTGTCATCCCAGCTTGCTTGACCATTCGGTAGAACAGGAATGGTTTTATACGGCCCATAATAGAGATAGACACAGCCTTCTTCATAGGCGAGTCGTACGTTTACCTCATTCATAACATCACTTTTATCAAGATCAGAGAACTCAAAGGGATAGGTATAAAATAAACTCTCATTACCTGATGTACGGTAATGTATTAGCGGCTCTGAGTGTTGCTCTATCTTAATGGTTTGGCTCAAGTCAGGCTGTGGCGCTGATAGGTTTTGACAAGCAGTCAGTAGCATTGCTAACGATATCAGCGTCATTTTTATGGTCATCATTTTTGCATCCTCAAGCTATAGCTTATTCACCTGACCTAAGAACAATATCGCATCGGTTTTATTGTCTTTAATCATAAACATAAAGGGACGATTGGCATTAAACTCAACGTCATAATTAGCTGAGACGACTACTGGCACTATACTTGTAGCAGCTGCCGCCACTGTACCTTTTTCATCAACCTCAACCACCGCTTTATGAATAATAGAATCTACCGCTAATGACTGCTCGTCATTGAATAAGCTAAAGTCAGCGCGACTATCAAAAGCGATTGGCATTCCCATTTCAGCCAGTAGCCCATCCATTTTATAATCTTGTTCCATTTTAAACTTAGGCAGCTGCAGGTCGACTGCTTTTATTTTCATATTGTGAGTCCACTGACCAATTTGATCGGCACTTAAATTCTTAACCAATGCCTGCATAGCAGCGGCTTCTTTTGATTTTGGCAAGATGATCAGCATCGACAGGTCATCGCTTTTATAAGGCAGCTCTACCACTTGTACTTGCTCATCTTCCGTGTAATTAGAGTTTTCTATGCTATACATAAAATTCGTATCGGTGATTGTGCCATTGAGGTTATAAAAGGGTTGAGTACTACCTCGTAGACCTAGAGGTTGTGCCCATTGGCTTTTAAAATAAACAGCATTGGTTAATACAGCAGCGGTAGATGACTTGATACTCCCTTCTGGCAGTAGTTCAGGAATCATCTGCTTGGTATAATTAGCGATGGTTTTATTGATGGTCTGACGTGATGGCTCGGGACGGCTCGCAAAATCAAGATTGGTGACTTGACCACCATAGTAGCGTTTTACGGTATCCAAATAGGTTTGATTGGGACTTAGGCCTTGACGCATCCATAAGTCATTAACTGTGCTTAAGTCATAGTTTGGATTAGGCTTATTGAATTGATTGTAGAGTGCTGCACTATTGGGATTGAGGATAGCTGGTGCTGGATAGTGAAAGGTCTTTTGGATTTGCTGCTTTGTTTCACCCTCTGCTGCAGCATAAAGCATGGCCATCGCCGTAGACAAGCTGTAGGGCGAGAAAAATATGTTGTTCTCTACTTGTTTAGCTTGCTTATTTATTTGCTGATACAGATCTATAGCAAATTGATTGTTGGCATCGACGACTTTTCTGATACCTTCAGGCGTTGAAGCAGAGTCGTCAGCAGCGATATAGTTCTTATCAGTCTTTGGGTTTGAAGGCTTCTCAGTCTTGCTGACTATAGGTTTTTCAGCTGCTTGTTTTATTGGTTGATTATCAACCAAGCTATTATTACAACCAGCAATTGCCAGTAAACTGCCTAAAGCAAGCGTACCGACGCTGAATTTAATTGCAGGCTTTTTATAGATGTATTGGTTACGATTTTTCATGGCATTGTACCCTCTTGTAATTCGAATGATGTCCTGATTATATACAAGGGTTTAGGCTGATTTAGTAAACATATGCTAATAAATTGATGGCTCGGGTTAGATTAAACTCGTACATAGCAATAGCTGTTGCTTTGAACATGGGGGTTTAAGTGCAGGCTTATAAAACCAAACCATGGTGAAAAAATAGGCTTTACTAATAGCCTAGTTGGTTTTCTTGCTACACTCTTATAAAACCCTGTTACTAACAAATATTCCAAACAGTGGATAGACCTTATGAAAGATATTGAGTTAATAAAACATTTATTTATTAGGACATATGGTAGCCAGCTGGAAGGTCATATTCATGATTATCATCAAATTCTCATGCCATTAATGGGTGACATTAGAATGATAATTGGTGATCAGGCTATTAAAGTTTCTTATGGAGAGGCTTTAGTTATTAGAAAAGGTGTTTATCATCAATTTCAGGCAAGAGAAGACTTTCGTTTTTTAGTAGCAAATATAGAGGACATCGAATTTTTACAACTGCCACTGAGTGAGATCCATTTTGCAATGGACGAAAAAACGTTGTTATATATCTCTTTCGTTGAAAAGCAATTGATCTCTGCTCACAATCAAAATATAGAATGGATGATGTTTGAGTTATTACAAGAGCTTCTTGGAACCATTAAAATGAGTAAGCGATTGGATACTCGTTTAACTGCGGTCCTTCATACCTTAAAAAGTAATATTGCCACCAATCATACGGTGAAATCACTTGCTGAGATCGCTTGTCTGAGCGAAAGTCAGTTCAAAGTCTTATTTAAAAAACATCTTGGTTGTACCCCTAATGCTTATATTACCGACCTTCGTATGCAAGCTGCTCTTGGTCTCATCCTAAATACCGATATACCTATTACGATTGTGGCTGAGAGGTGCGGTTACGATAACGTATCTGCATTTATACGTCGTTTCTCTACTGTCTATCACCAGACTCCTTATAGACTTCGCTGTCACAATCAGAATATGAAGCAGCCAACAATCAGCTAATCAGCACATATTTCAATCCATTCCGACAAACCTTTGAGCATCAATTTCATTACCATAGCCACATGATATAAATGTACGCTAGGTAAGGAAGTGCCATTGAATATTCATACCCAATCAAAGCAGGACATTGTAAATCTTGTTGCCTCTATAGGATTTTTGGCAATATGGAGTGGCGGTGCCATCTTTGCAAAAGTTGGTTTGCAATATACCGACTCTTGGAGCTTTTTATTTTTAAGATCAGCAATCGCTTTATCACTACTTCTAGCCATATATCTAAAATCTACCCATAAAAAAACAGCTATCACTGAGATTAATAAAGATCAGCTCAAAGTCATTATATTTTCAGGTCTATTGCTGCAAGTCTTCTATTTAACGTTTTATTTTTCAGCTATTAACACAGGGCTATCCCTTGGCATCATTATACTTGTGCTTGGCATACAGCCGATTATAACGTCACTATTAAGTGCAAACACGGTTAGCGTTAAAAACGTCATACTATTAGCGATTTGTTTTTCAGGCTTGGTATTGTCTACATTAGGCTATCATAGCGTCGATAAAATCAATGTATCAGGTATCGTCCTTTCTGTACTGGCGTTGCTATCCATCACGTTTGGTACTATAGCTCAAGCTAAGGTTGAAACGCCGCCTATTTTAACCCTATTGATCCAGACTATTTTTTCATTCTTGATATTCTCGGCTGTGATTGTTTATCAAGGATTGTTTTTTGAGGTCACTGCTTACTCTTTGCTGTCATTGGTATGGATGGGTGCAGTCGTTTCTGTAGGTGCTTATTTGCTATTAATGCTTATGCTCAAATATAGCTCCGCAGATAAAGTAAGCACGTTATTCTTTTTATTGCCTTTACTGACAATGATCTTGGAGAGTCTGATTTTTGATACTACTTTGAGTGTATTAACTATTTTTGGTGTCATATTGGTCTGTGCAAGTTTGTTCATTTATCAGACTCAAAAACCCACTGAAATTAGCAAGTTATAGTTTAATCTGATCAGGTATTGCAGCCTGATTCAAGCAAATCAGCCTTTGATAAAGTCGCGGTGGAGATTTGGTGTTGCTTTAGATATTTGGTTTAAAAAAGTAAAAGATATTTCCATATCAACAGCAAGTCCATCATATTTTAAACGTGATTTAGTACTCATCGGCATTAAATAAGTCAGATTAACACTTTTAATCGTTTTTGATTTTGTTATGATTATTTATAGTACCTCGAGTCTTATCGATAAGCATTGAAAAGTCTTTTTGACTCAAATAATTTATTGGCAACTCGTCTTCATTGCCAAATATTTCGTTCCAAACAGCGCTACTATATTCGCTTTTAGTGTGTGATAGCTCTCTAATTTCTGAATACATGAGACCGGGTTTTGAAAGTGAAAGAATAGAAATCGCCCTAATATAATCCATATATATAAAGTCTATTACGTCTTGGTCAAACTTATCTTGAATTCTTTTTTTTACTCTTTTTACCTGTTCATCAGTTTTATTCTTTGTATCATGGCCTTGAGATGTTGTATAACTTAGAATCACAGTATTCTCATTAGAAATGTCATTTAGATCAAATATAGGAGAAAAACAGCCCCCGATGATTTCATATGATCTGTCTTTAAATATGACAGAAATATTATGAATAGGTATCTCAACTATGTCACCGAAATAGTTATGTACGTTTTTGAGGTAAGTACCCTTATCGCTACTAATATAGGCTTTTATCAGTACTTGATGAAGCCTTCTGGCTAAAGGATGGAGTTTTACGGTTGAGTTGCTATTCAAACTAATCGTTTTGGCAGATAGTTTCATAATATTAATCCTTGAGTTGGTTTTACCCTCTCGCCTATCATAATAAATACATAATGGCTAAATATTTGTATTGTTCTCACATTCCACTGCTTTATAGGTATAACAGAGTTTGCTCTATTTTTAATTCTTGTAACTTCAGTTTGACTAGCGAGTGATAGCTCTACTCGGATCTGCCTTTTATTTTTACAAAAACTGTCTTCTTGCGCATTATCCATATTTCTTCTCTGTGAAATAGGTATATCTTTTAAAGCGTCGTCCCAAGCATTCTGATCTTTTTCAGCAGCTTGTGCATAGTTGTAGTAGCTGAGTCGAATATCTTTTTTATAGACTAGTTTACGAATAACTTGAAGGTAGTTATAGAGGTCTACTGCGCAGTTGAATTTAATAAAATTTTTATTATTTTGAGAATGAGTAAGTGTATGATATATAAATTGATGGATAGGTTTTTTGTCATCACTCTCTAAGTAAAGGCTACGAAATTTCTCTGTCATTCGCATCATGATTTTTCTATCATCATTATACCTGTCCTTAATAGGTAATAAGCCTCCTTTATTATTGATATCAAATAACCTAGGGTTACCTTTCCTTGTTTGAAACTCTGAAGCGTCTCTTAGTCGCTTTGCATTATGATGCCATGTTTCAAAAGTTTCTTGACTGACATCATAGATATGCATGAGGTTCTCATAATCACCTTTCTGAGTATAAGCTTCAAGAACTTGATGTACTTCATCGAAAGAATATTTCTTAACTTTTACAATTTTTTTATCAAAATCATCATTAAGTATTTTACTGTGCATAGGTTTCGGAAAATAAGGCAGTTTAAGCTTATCAATGAGATATTCATTTATGCTTAAATGCATATTTTCAGTTTCAAATTTTTGTCTTCTCGGTATTTTTAGTATCTGATTGTGCTTCATAGCTATCTTAAAATTGGTCTGCCATAATAATAATCCCACCTGAATGTCCGTAAAATGTACATATGATGAAAATGTTGTACTAGGGGTAGCGTGCCCTGCTATTCCTGCCAAAGCATATATTTTCTTGTATGCAAGATTGGTTTCAAAATGATTGACGATGCTAGCAGCTTGAGCTGATTCGTAGGGTAGCAAGCTTTTTAAAAACGTTGTACTTGGATGGCCATTAAATTGATAGTCTTTATCGTATAAAAATGACATCAACTGAAAATTAGTTAGACAACTATGGCGTAGGTGGTGTGTAGTAAGATAGCTTAAGCCAGTAACCTCTTTTATAAGATGAGTAAGCATTTTTGATATTGTTTGAGCGTTGTAAGACATGCCATCTTGGCTGGCTATAAGCGTTTGACCTTTATCGCCTGAACGTTTGATGTAAACACGCTTAATTAACTTAATATCAGATTCTGTTAATAGTTGTGCAAGTAATACACGACGTAAAGCAGAGAGGCTTTTATTGTTTCCAAACTTATTATTTCTAATCTCTAGATAATTCTGAGTTTCGGCTACATCACGCAATCTTATTTTAACTATTTCACCAATTCTTAGCCCGCACCGATGTCCTAATATTAACGCTAAGCTCAAAGCCTGCTTTTCATCTACATTTGTAGTAAGGCTATTAATCTTATCAAGTATAGCTTGAAACATCTGCTCTGATATATAACCAACTTTATGATGGGGTTTATCGCTTGTAATCAATGGAGCCATAGGTTTTGTATGGTAGTGTTTAACCATGTATTGGTGTATTTCATTAATTAATGTAGCGACTGAATTCTTTGCTTTCGTGGTCTTACTGAGTTCAATCATCTCACTATATAGCGTTATAAAATCTTCTTCCTGATAACTTTTTAGGTTTGTGTCTTGAGTAAGTGCTAGCCAGCGACTAGTGATGGTATTACTATATGTTTGAACACTGCTCACTTTACAGGTACGTGCTTTTGATAATAGCCAGCCAACTATTGCTTTTTCTTGCAAAGTGCTTTGACCACTTTTTAATCGATTATAAATTTCATCTAGCTCTTTAATTAATTTCTTTTCAGATAATTTAGCATTATTGTCTTTAATGTCTTTCCTAAGTAACTTTGCTATCTCCACTACTAAGCAAGGACTACTTTCTGCCTGGCTATTACTGTCAATGTTAGTCAAAATGCTATTAAATTCTTCTTGTTTCTGATTCTCATTGTGTTGAATATTATAGATCAGAGACTGCCAATTAGAAGTTGCCAGGCTATAGGTATTCTCTTTACCCGTCATAATGTACCAAGTATGTTCAGGGAGATCGAAGAAAAAATGATTCTCTAGCACATATACCGCACCCATTAAAAAACGTTTCAAACCAAGTTCTATCTCATTACCCTGATTTGCTTGTATCAGTTGTATGCTTTGATACCGTTTGTAAATTGTGAGATTTCTATCACGTTCCATAACGGTGTTTTTCTGCTCTTTATTATAGGACTGAATAATATGAGCTGATAATGGAGAGATAAAAACCTGTGCTTGGTGAACCGCTTCTGACGCTTTATAAGTATTTGTATGATAGGCCTTGTCCTTGACGATCACAGTGATGGTTGGCAAACCTGAAATTTGTTCAAGTTTTAAACGTTTCCCAATTATTTGATCTAATATCTCCTGTAGTACAGGAGCCTTTAGGATTGCACTGTGAAAGATTAGAGTGAATAAGATATCACTTACAGTTATATCAACAGTTTTTTTATTTTCTAAACCTTTAGCCCAGTTTAGATAAAAATCTAGTACACGCTTACCATCATTGAACCATTCTTGTGTACGAAAAGATTTGGCACGAGATGATTGAATGATAAGTTTAGGAAAACCTATATCAATATTTTTATCTTCTATTCGACTTTGACAGTATTTTACGGCGTGATTGTATGAGGTAGAATATCTCTTAACATCTTTAAAATATTTATTAGTAGATAAATTAGTATCAAACTTTAGCCACATCAGGTCAAACGTTCGCTGTTTATCTTCAGAAGCTGCAATTTTTGTCAGGTCGATGTGTTTGTCTATTAGTTCGCAAGCTAACGAAAAGCGCTTTTCTTCTAGTTTATCTCGTTTTTCTTCTCGTATCTTAATACCAGATTTTTTTTGACGTGCCATCCTTAGCGCTCCAATTGAATGACTGTAAAGCCAATACCTTTGATAAGCTCATCTAGTGTATTTGCAAACTCTCTAAGTTCAGATTGTTTCAAACCGCTAAAAGGGTCGTAAAAGCTGAATCCCAGTTCATCAGAATGTCCCATCCAAGCACTAATAACGTCATATCCAATGGGTCTTTCATTGAAGTCTGAGTTGTATGAATATTTGCCGATGTGTATATTTTTTAGCGAGCGTATAAAATGTCGATGCCAATTAAGAGGTAGCGATATATATTGTGACATGCGCTCTTTTATGAGTGCTTTGTTTAACTTTAACTGAATAACTGTATTGGTTATCTCATCTAATTTTAGATAATTTATCAGTCCAATACGGCTGTCTAAAATATCCATGTATATTTGACCAATATTACTTCCTAGTTTATTAAAAAGAATGCCATTACTTTTAATAAATTTTTCATACTCATTGATTTGCTGACATACGGTATGTGGTAGATAGATTAATCTGCCAATAGTATCATCTTGCATTTCCTTATCGCTGATAAAGTAGACTCCAGTTCTGGTATCTATGTTTGACAATCTACCAAATGGCTCAGTAACAGGTCGATAACCACTTGCAACAGACATCAAAACATATAGATAGTCCATAAAGCTGTTATGAAGGTAAACCAATGAATTCAAACTACTTAATTTTAAACCTGCAGTAGCGGCTTCTACTTTTTGTCTTAGTTTAACCACGATCTCTTCTAGTCTAAATTCATTAACAGCTAATGCGCTCCCTATAGTCTTATCCCAATAATCTGTTAATGTTTCATCGGGTAGTTCGAAAAGCATATATAGTTTAGTTTGATTTGGCTCATACTTATTTTCAAGTAGCCCTATCAAGTGATCCATATAGTCCCGTTGGCATCGAAATAAATCATATTGACTGACATTATAATAAGGTAGTGCTGAGAGGTGATGAACAGGACAGTTAGTTAGTACTTCTATAAGCGCTTTATCTATATTGGTTTGAGCTAAATAGTGAGGTAAATAGTTTTTAACCTTATTTATGCTCAGTCTTATTCCAAACTCTTTATTGAGTTTACGGAGGTCCTCTTTTGCTTCTTCATGAATAGAATCTCTTATTTTATCATCAGTACTTTCAATCATTTCAATATGCATCGCACCTAACGGATACGGCATGAAAACATATAGCTTGTCTGGCTTATTAAATTTATTTAGTTTATAGGCACATAACGATTTGTCCCAGTCATCATCAATATGGCTACGTGCTGGACAAAACGTGAGTTGGTAGCGATAACCGTTAGACCCAAGCTTTAACTGCTCAGAAGTATATATGTCATGAATACCTGTCAGTAAGAGCATGTATAGATACAATGCGGATTGATCAGATATATCGAATTTAAACTTTCCCTCTTCATACTCATGCTCGTATTCGTACTCTTTACCAATAGATAAAAAATCAAGTTTGCTTAGTTTGCTAGCTATATATTCGACCAATCTTTTTATTTCATCTTCATGTGCTGTATTAACATCAGTGACCTGATTCATCGCATTTTTTCGACGACTGTTTGATTGGCCTTCTGCTTTTACCAGATCTAAATAATAGTTGCTTGGATTATCTATAGTTACTTGCTCAAAGGATTCCTGCTCATTATCTTGGCGTTCACCAGCTTCAAAAGCATCTGTATTACTTGTAGATTCAGAGATATTTGCTAGATCATTGATTATGTTTCCTGTCGTGTCGTCATAATATGAGGGACCACTAACAACCCGATAAGGGGTACTGGTTACTCGAGTAATACCAGAATCATTTTTGAAGTAGTTGTCAATCGGTAGAATATACTCGTAAAGATATTGGGCTATACGCTCATTAATATCATTTCTAGCATCGTTGGAAGGAAATAATGTATTTTTATCCAGTAACTTGCTTCCATACCTTTTTATTTCCGACTCAAAGGTATCAGGGGAGTTATTAAGCCATCTGGTGTAATTGTCGTTATTTTGGGCTTGGATGAGATTATCCTGAATATGTCGCAGACTCTCAAACTGTGTTATGTCTGGCAAAAATGGAACTAAGAATTCACGAATATTACTGGTTAAAAACCGGCATTCATCAAGTGTGGTTTCAATCCTACTATTATAATCAGTCAACTCAACCATTTTAAGACAGAGAAAAAAGTAGAGAGAACGAATGTTATTTATTTTTGGTGAGTCTGAACGACTGGCTAAAAAAGTAATGAGGTAGAGATTTTTGAGATACTTATGATGTGTTTTTAAGCTTTTTAGGAAGTTTTTCTGGTCAATACCGTTTTCGTATATCTGTATTTTCTCTGATTCAGTTAAAGTAGAAACTATATCCTTTGTTTTTATCCATTCAGTTAAAGCACTATACTGACTGTTAAAGACAGATCTAAATTGTGCAGGCAAGGTGTTTTTCAAGAACCTTAGCTCAATTATTAAGGATGAAGCTTCATCGCTGTTAGGATCAGAAAAATCAACAATGTTTTTTTGTAGCCATTCTTCGATATTTTTAGAGCGATTATCTTCATCAGTCATTGTTCTGTAACCATTGCAAACTATTTCCTTAACTGTATCTCCATTTATATAAAGCATCCAGCTATAAAAATGAAAAAAGACACCTGTTTGGATGTCTTTTTGTTAAGTATAGGCTTTTTCATACGTTTTGTAGTATTCCTCGTGCTATCAGTAACTTATCTAAAGCACTTCCGTCTTGACGAGTTAGGTTTGGCACATATCGAGAATACACTGTGAATAGCATTTTTGTGTTGCTATGACCCATTTGAGCAGCAATCCACTCAGGCGACTCACCAGCAGCAAGCCAAAGCGTCGCAGCGGTATGTCTACTTTGATAAGGATTACGTTTATCAAGCTCTAAATATCGTAGTAATGGATACCAAACTCGCTTTGTCACATTACGATGATTCAAAGGAGTACCCGCTTTTGTGCAGAACACGAACTCACTTTGACGTTTAGTCAGGCTCTGCTGACCAATTAATGCATCATAAACCAGTTGGTTCATCTGAATAATACGATTCGAACCTGAAGTTTTAGTTTCACCTATGACACCATTAACGACTGCCTGATCAACGATGATTTGTCGGCGCTCAAAATCTATATTCTTCCAGGGCAAGCCATCAATCTCACCTGTTCGCATACCTGTAAAGAAGCGTACGATATAGTAAGGCTTATAATCTGCTCTCACATTATTGATAATGAGCATGACCTCTTCTAGAGTAAAAGGACTGACATTACTTTTAGGCTCACTGAGTGGTTTTATATTCTTCCAAGGGCTGTCAAAATCAAAACGCTCAGAGGCTTCGGTCAGCACCATACGTAATGGCGTCATGATATGATTAATGCGAGACGCTGATAAAGTTCGTCCGTTATTACCATCTTTGACTAACTTGCCCCGAAAAGTCATGATTTTGGCTTTGCTAATGGTATTTAGCGGTACATTACCAAAATGAGGAATTAAGTAAATTCTAAATATATCTTCCACATTACTTATTTGAGAGTCCCGCCATTCCGGCTTTTTTTCCTCTAACCAAACTTTGCTAAAACTATCAAAGCCTGAGCTTGAATCCTTATGACTATTTGTTGACCTCATAAGCTCTAAGCTTTGAAACTGCTCAAGCTTTTTACTTTGCGGAAAATAGTTTTCATAGCGAAAACTACCTAATTGAATGTCTGCCTCCATTTTGCTAACGAAATTTTCTAGACGCTTTCGATTGGGCTTAGTGTCTGTTAGTAAGGTTTGCTCTCTACAGCGCTGACCTATGTATCGGAAATCTACATACAAGTTGCCATTACGGCTATTGATACTCGCCATGATTACGCTCCCGCTGCAAATGGAATGGTATCGTCATAGCCTGTCAGCATGAGTTCTTCAATCTTTTGCCATATAAAAAGGATTTTTCTACCTCCAAATGGTTTGATGTAATGAATACCCTCAATGAATACCGCATCCTTAAGCTGGTTGCGTATGGTCTTGCTGTCATATTTAATGCGTTGTGACAGCTCTTCGGTTGTTAAATAGGTATAACTCATAGTAAAATCCTTACTAAAGATTAAAGTGTTATTATCTGATAGCTTTATGACCTGCTATAGAACATAATTTACACTAAAAATAATCTTTTGCAAGACATTTTTATCTACAGTAGATTATTTTAATATGGAGGAGGTTATGGTGAAGTGCAATTTATCTAGAATTATGGGTGAGAAAAGACTTAAGATTGCTGATGTGTCTAGGGACACGGATGTTAATAGAGGCACAATTACACGCATGTATAACGAAGAAGCCACAAGAGTAGATCTAGAAGTTGTCGAGAAGCTATGTTTATATTTGGATATTGAAGTGGGCGATCTTTATGAGATAGTTAAGGAAGAACAATAAACGTTCCTCCTTTTAAAGTATAAGATAACGCCGCGATTAACGGTTATTACACCATATAATACACAGCAGACTATAGTTGCTCAAATAGGTTAAATGCTCTATTAAGTAATAAAAAGTTCTATAGAAGGTTATTTTAAGTTGCAATAGCTCAAAATGTATGTATAATTTAATCTGTAGGAAGTCATTACGACTAACAGAAATAAATATTAATCTACAGGAGATTATACATGAACACATTTATTAAACCGCCGCATGCTTCAATCTGGTTAAGCGCCGAAGCGATATCTCTATCTACCAAGCTTATGATAAACCTGCAAATACAACAGGGTTCACAGTTAGCAAAGATGCTAGGCGTCAATCCGATATTTTATAATAATGAAGCAGTCAGGATATGGGTGCAACGAGAGCTAAATGAAGGATTAGCGATGAATCGTTATACCTTAACGAATCTTGAGACCAAGTTTTTGACCATTATGAATCATTACGAGATTCCTTATTCGTTGTGATTAACGTCAACTACTTGGTTTGGAGATAACCATGAGCTTAAAACTTATTTTTAGCGCTAATGCAGATCAGTGCGACATACAACTATGTGAAGACTATTGGGCATACGGGCATGATGGACGGTATGTAGAGCATATAGAGATACTCTGTAAACAGTATCATATCGATTATCATATTTTGTTTGGCGTATTAGCGGAGTGCCAGGCTTACTTAGATGATGTTCACTGTGAGTACTGTGGACGACCCTATCAACTTGATGTACCAGCGGATATACCTTATATCAGAAAACAGTCATCTTGGTTCTGCGAATCATGTATTAGCTTTTCTGGCGGGCAGCTTACAATAGGTAGGTGATAATTTAGAACGTATTTAATAACCAGATTGCTAATGCTCTCTGGTTTTTTTGTGGTTGAAGATTTTTATATTTATATTCTCTAAACATTCTTTCATGCTACTATTTTCAATATATTGATATTAGTGAAGGTAGTTCAGCTATGGCATTAGAAGGTGGTGGGTTCGCAGATAAGTTTGGCAATAGCTACGAGTCAAATTGGGTTGCTGAGCAATTATTAAGACTAGTTGAAGAAGAGATAACTTCCATAACTGTAGAGCCATTAGGCGAAGACGAAACAGGCGTAGATTTGATTGTTGAAAAATCAAACGGATCTAGAGAATTTCATCAATGTAAATCTAGTCACAACAATTCCGATGTATGGACCTTATCATCACTAGAGATTTCAGGTGTGTTGATAAAAGCGTTTAATCAAATACAGAGAACAGATTGTACCTTTAAAGTCGTATCTCCATTATCATTCACTCAACTATCCCAACTAAGTTTGAGCGCCAAAAATACAACACCTAATCCTCAAGATTTTATCGAACATCAGGTTGGCCAAAGCGATAAACGTCGAAAGTTTTTTGAAGACTTATGTCATAAGTTAGGTTTAAACGTTAATGTAGAGATTGATGTTGCAAAAGCTATTCAATTTTTGAAAAATTTTGAGGTTATCGCTTTTTCTGTTAACTCTGAATCTCAACGTAATATTCTTGGAAAAATTGATAAGAATTTTAGTAGTAACTCTAATAACATAATTGACTACTTAAAAAATTATCCTACTGATAATAATCATTTGCGCTCATCAATTACATCGTTTCAACTTCTCGAAAGTATGAAATGCCAAGGTTTTAACCAAAGAATTTATGAGAATGATACAAGGTTATTCCCTATTGTAGAGCGTGTCAGTCAGGCTTTTCGAGATTCAATTACACCCTTTCTAATTGAAGATAGTTTAATTGAGCGTTCGGAAATAGCAAATTGTATTGACTCAATAAATAACTATCCAATTACCTTGATTAAAGCAGAAGCGGGTATGGGTAAAAGTGCCTTTCTATTGCAGTTGTGCGATGAGATGCACAAAAAAGGTCATATATGTCTACCGATACGATTAGATCGAAACCGTCCTGAAAAAAATGCAGATGCTTTTGGAAATGATTTAGGTTTTAGCCATTCACCTGTATTTAGCTTAAATAAATTCGCAGGCGCTAAAAAAGCTATTATTATTTTGGATCAACTAGACGCCATACGTTGGACAGCTAGTCACTCAAGCAGTGCCTTACAAGTCTGTCAACAAATTGCGTATCAAGTGATTCAACTAAGGGAAGATAAATATGATATTAGTCTGGTTTTAGCTTGTAGAGACTTTGATTTAAACGAAGACATTCAATTACAAAGTTGGATTTCAAGCCTAAATAATAAAGTAGCGCATATAACCTTAAAAGAGCTATCTGTTGAAGAAGTTAAAAAAACACTTGAATCATACGAGAATTATGATTCGTTATCGCCTGTCAAACAGACTATTTTGAAAATTCCAATATGGTTAAGTTTCTACATACAGCTTATAAAAAATGATCAGGGCAGCCTCGACTTTACCAATAAAAGCGATCTTATAAGTTTGTATTGGGTTGATAGATTGAAGCAATTAAACGGAGTTATAACTGATTTGAGTTCGGCTAACAGCATTATTGATGACTTTATAGAGAAAGCAAGCCGAGATATGCAGTTTTCTATACCAATTAATGCTTTATGCAATCACAATCCCAACGTTCTTGAGGCGATAATATCTGTCGGTATTTTTAATAAGACAGGTAATCAAGTTAGCTTCCAGCATCAAGCACTATTCGATTACCATTTAGGGAAACGCCTTTTTGATATTGCTCGACAGTCAAGCGATGCTTTTCTTAAAGAAATTGGTTCTAGATCTGAACAAACACTGACGCGAAGAGAGCATATTAAATATGCCTTAAAGCTATTAGCGCAATCTAAACAATCAGTGTTTTGCCAAAATATTTCAGCATTATTTGATAGCACTAATATTCGATTTCACATCAAATATTTAGCTATTAATGTGATCAGAGAGATTACAGTTATTAAAGCCCCTTTGCGTAGTTTAATTATAAACCTTATAAATGATTCAGAACTAAACCAACCTTTTATTGATCATGCTTGTTTTGGACACTCGCAAATAGTCGAGGTACTTTCAGAACAAAATGTGATTTCTGTATGGCTAAATGGATCTGACTCGCAAATTGACTTGGCTATTCGATTGTTAAGCTCTATAGCTGACAAAGCACCTAGCATTGTTATAAAGGAAATTGAGCCATTTATCGGTGTATCCGAGGAGTGGAACAATAGATGCTACTCTGCTTTGAGCTGGAACATTCAAGATGATTCAGAAGAGATGTTTGCAGTACGCAAAAAGCTTTTACAACTAGGTTGTGCAGTTAATTATATCAATTGGGATGAGTTAGCAAAGAGCCATCCGAGAAAGGCAATTAAATTAATACAGCTAATTTTAGAAGGTTATAGAGAAGAATTAACAGACTCCAGTCTTGAGATAAAAGAATCAGAAGAGTCAGTCAAATATCTAAATCGAAAGGTATGGAGAGAAGGTCAGATCGAAAACTTAGAAAATATTTCAGAAGCTTTGCCTCACGACGTTCTTGAGGAATTAATGCCTCAGGTCTTTGAAATAATTAATAGTTCAATTAATGAAAGCTCTTATACAAGAATATGGCTCTACAGAGGAAGACTTTTATTTAATGAGCATAGAGATTTTTTAGTAAGAGGTGTATTAAGTATCTTTTTTAAGGCAGGTAAACAATATATAGATAAACCAAATGAGCTATTTAATTTACTAACACCGTATCTAACGGATAAGCATCCAGTTGTTGAGCACATTATTGCAAATCTGTTGCTCAATCTACCTATTGAATATTCTGATCACATTATTAAATGGTTACTTGATAACTCAATTACTAGGTTGGCTTGTGGTAATGGTTATGAAGAGCCAAAATGGATATTACCTAGTAAATTGATTGAGAAGTATTCACCACATTGTGAGGACGAGATTTTTAATCATCTTGAAGTTGCAATATCAGATATCGGGCTTAGCAAAAATCTTGAGAGTATAAAATATGCGTTAGAAATGAGAAGAAAATTTGGAAACTTTTGGACAAGTTACTGGGGAGAAGCTCAATACTTCTTACTCAATAAACTTGATAGTAATCGAACCAGTAAACAATCTGTAGACTTGCATAGAGTTTTACAAAGACGATTTAAAGGTTGTAGTGACACTTATTTTTATTCACATGATTCCTCATATGGCGGTGCAGTTGTTTCACCTTTACCACAAGCGAATACATTATCTGATAGAGCATGGACAAAGCTCATACTCACAAACGAAGAACGTTTCAGTACTTGGAAAATGAAACCTTTAGGCAGTGACATTATCGCAGAATCCAGTGTACGTGCATTTGCTACTAGTCTAAGTACAGCAGTAAAAAATGAACCTGAGAGATTCGCAAAACTAGCATTAACACTACCAAAAGATATCAATGAAAAGTTTATTGAGAATATTTTATATGGACTGGCAGATAACAATTCATTTAATTTAGAGGAAGGTTTCAAGGAGAGCTGGCAACCTTGTTCATTAGAACTTCGTTACAAAGTTATTAGACATTTTGAAGGTTTTGATGAGAGTCAAGCACTGACAAGATTATTAGTAGATACTCCAAAGATTATAGACCATTCTGATATGCTGGATAAGCTTATTGAAATTGCTCTTCACTCATCTAATCCTAATAATAACAAGCTCGATTTATATGACCCTAAAAAGGGAGATGATGCTGAGCATACTACTGCTGAGAGTCTGATGCAAAACTCTATAAACTGTTATAGAGGGATTGCATACGGTGGTATTGCCAAAATATTTTGGGATAATGAAGAGTATGCATGGGATAATTTGAGTTTGATTGACTCTGCTATAAATGATCCTCATCCGGCTGTAAAAATAGTAGCAGTCCGATTATTGACTCCTTTCTTAAATTACGACATAAATTATGCATTGCAAAGGTTTCTAGATTTATGTAAATCTGATTTAAGAATGAGCTGTGCTTATGAATCTTATCATTTTTTTAATTCAGCTTTTACAGATGATTTTAGAGAGCAGTATGTGGCATTAGTTAAACTCATGCTTATTTCTGAATATGAAGAGGTTCGTAAGCAGGCTGGCATACAAGTTTTTGCACGCTACTTTTTTAATGGTTTATTTGAGAATGAGCTATCATCTGTTTTAACAGCTGATGAGTCAGTTAAGCTAGGTATTGCCGAAGTTCTAGTTCAATTTCTAACGGTGGACGATTACGCAGAGCAAGAGCAAAAATTAGTCAAAGTATATAAATCTCTAATCAGCGATAGTTCTCAGGAAGTTAAAGATGAGTTGCTATCTTGTATTAGAGAAAAGAACTTTTGGAATAAAGGTATTACTGAAGAACTACTTGATATTTATATGAATTCTCAAGTAGTGAACAAAAAGCTATACTATTTATTCTATGCTTTAGAAAACTACGTTTTATGTTTAAATGATTTTAAAAGCATGTTATTAAAGTTATTTATTGAAATAGCTACAGCCAGTCTATCTGATGAAACTAAACAAATTGTTTACAGTGAAATGGACAAATTAACCAAAATATTGCAGAGAATATACGATGAAGCGGTCGATGATGAGGACGACGTTACTCTAAGTCTATGCTTAGATGTTTGGGATAGTTTATTAAAGTCAGATAGCTATGAAGTGAAGCAAGCAACTAGGCATATCGAAAATGGATTGCTAAATTAAAGTTTAGCAACTTCTATTATGATATATTTACTGAGCAATAATTGCGTAACATTAATTCTACTATTGGAGTGACTATGAAATCGCCTTTTATACTATCTATAGCTGCTTTAACGCTTTCATCTGTTATTTCTACTGTTGCTATAGCAGCTCCTGGCTTCTCGAATGGTATTGAGGTATACGAAAGCCAAGATGGCGGCGTATATTCTACTTCCTGGAGAGCATATCCGATGACTATAGAAGGTTATACTGGTCCAAATTATAAAAAACCAGATAGTCTATTAATTGCTCTAACTGCAGATGGAAAAACAAGTGATTTTAGAGGTGTCGTGAGAATTTCTTGTTCAAGCCCAGTAAGCTCAAATATAGTGAGTGATATAGATTACAAAAGTCTAAAAGACGCTATGGCTGATGGAACTATTCCTCGCCCAGCAGTGAATGGTTTGTTCGCTAAGTTCTGTAAATAATCAATGGTATAGTTGATAATTGTGAGAGTTCAAAGAAAATTTAAAGCAAAAAAAAGGACCTTATAATACAATAAGGTCCTTATTAACAATCTCATTATCACTTACAGGTTTTTAAAAGAACCAAAATCATAACTATCAAACTTACTATCATCATCAAAAATAGGTGAGTTTAAATAGCTTTGAGTGACTGTTGTAATATGATTCACTTGTTCGATATCGGTAGTCATGAATCCTACAGGTAAAGTGACATCGTATTGATCAGGGAGTTGAACATGATAACAAACAACAGCAAGTGTATCTTCTAATACTATAACTTCGGTATTGCCCTCCAGAAAACCTTCAGAAAACCCGTAAAGGTTATCTTGAGGCACTTCTTTGAACTGATGCTTTAAATCACGAACTTCATTGCGTAGGCTTCTACTTTCTTCAGGTAACGGTAAATAAGTTTTAAAGTTATACAATCTAACCTTTTCTTTATTGCGTTTCACCATAGCACCGTTGGAAATTGAGTTAATTACTTCAATTAGCTTCGTTTGCTTGCCCCAGTAAAAGTCGCTCGGCGCAATCCAAGTCAAGTTTTTAGTTGTTTTTAGATTATTAGCTAGCTCAGTAACTTTATCAATTATTTTATTTTGATGATATGTTTGTCCGACGAAATATGTTTCGTGATTACTATTTAATTCTAAGTCTAAAAACTTATTAAAATCAAACTTACCGCCTACAATAATTTTTAAAGTCTCTGGATCTTTTAAAGACTCCATACTTTGCACGATGTCATATAAGTTGTTTTGCTCCGATCTGTGGTTGCTCAGCGTTTCAGTAATCATTTGTTGAATGTTATCGGACCTAGTAAGATCAAGTTCGCTACGTTCTAATTGAGTGCCGTCTTCAGCATTAATTTCGAAAGGTTGGGTAAATCTAAAAAAGTCAGTATAAAGCTGTTCAATTAAATCTATCTTGTACAGCTCAATGTCCTCCGAAATATTTTCGATTACCTTATCTTCCTTTAGGTTCATAAAGTCTGCTTGAAACTGGCGTTTAGCGACATCCTTACTCTCTGACAAGTCTTTGTTTGGTACATTTAACTCCAGCGCGTTACGATTATCTTTAGAAGTCCTTTTTTTTGGTATAAAGTTTCTATCTAATAACTCTAAATGCAAACGTTGGGTTCTTTCTTGCAAACTAGGTATCTTTGGGCCTTTACTGTTTTGATCAAATAAGAGTTGACCCTTGCTTGACAGTCCGATAGTACCATCCTCATTCCATCTAACCCATCCTTTATCAGTCAAGTCTTGTATGGCGATTTCAGCTTCTCTTTGAGTAAAGTCAAAATAATCAGCTAGATGCTTAGGTTTACACGAATTTAACTTTAGTAAACGTAGGACAAACTCTCTGACAAAAGGAATTCCCCGCTCATCCATATAGGAAAATATGATTTTAAAGCTAGGTGATTTGATGGCAAAATCAATTTGATTAAACACTATGCTCTCAGAATTATTCATTATTTGCGTCCTCGCTTATTTGAGGATAATTTTATAAGGCTGTACTTTGAAGCGTCATCATACTCTTTGATATAGCTAAGAACTTTTGCTAACGGTGTATGTTTATTTTTTGGACTTTCCCAAGTTTTCGTTGCTCCAACAATCACGAGCTTATCCATAGCTCGTGATAGCGATACATTAGTACGGTTAGGCAAATGTAAGAATCCCGTTGTCAGTTGTTTATCAAAACGTGTAAGAGATACAATAATGATTCTATTTTCTTTACCTTGATAACTGTCTACCGTATCGATCTTTATCAGCTGTCTAAAGCTGTCATCCCAAGTATTTTCATTGAATTTTTTACGTAATAGTCGTTTTTGTTCCGCATACATACAGATCACTCCTATTAAGTGATCGCCTTCTTTCAAACACTTTTTGGCCGTCTCACTATTTAAAAGTTCATCATTGTTTTGGATGTCTTGCAGTAATTTGATGATGATATCAACCTCAACCCGATTAGATGAACTCCCATTAGATGCACCTGTATGATACGCATTAGGCATAGAGGATGTATCAAGCCAACTGACACAGGACTCGATCTCTTTGGGTACGCTGTTATATATATCAGGAATATCTTCTTCTTGTTTACCGTTTTCAAGCAAACCGTCGTAAAAACAGTATGAAACAAGATTACCAATAGCAGGTGCCATACGGTATTGAGTTTTCAGTGTAGCGCAAGTATTTTTTCCATATTCAGACTGGAATACACGCTCAAAGTCACTACCTAAAGCATCATCTAACTCTTCACCTCGCTTAGGAATACCTAGTCGTCGTGCTAAAGCTAACTTGTGTTCTTGTGAATAGATGGGAGGTAGTTGTTTATGATCACCAACCAATAGTACTCTCTTCCCAGACTGCATGGCGATGGCTAACTCACTAGAGATTGATCTTGCTGCTTCGTCAATGATAACCCAATCATAGACATTTTCGTTAATACCGATATGTGACTGTCCCATACCAACACAGGTCCCGACTACTAACTGACGCGATCTAGCAAGGAACTCTGCATAGTTAGTACGCTCATTTGATAATGAATCAAGCATATCTTCAGTAAGTTGAATTAAATCACTAGCTTCTGAGCTTTCCTTTGGTTCAACGGAGTATTCTTTATTGATTTCAGAAACTAACTTGGTATAAATATCTTCAATACTTGACTGCTTAATGTTGAAATCTATATTAAAATTGGTTTGAGCCATCTTAGATTCGATATCTTGCTCAATAGCTTTAAGAAGATCTTTTTCCTCTTTATTATCTATATCCTTTTTCTTATTGTCTTTATCACTCATCAATAAATTATAACGCTTAATTTGTTTACCTATATCAAAGTGTATTTCAGCTCTTTTACGTAAATAGGCTTCTTCGAGTCCTAATAATAAACCAAGATTTTGAATGCGTTCAATTTTTTCAGCTTTAAGTAACTCGTACTTTGAATTTTGCAAGTTCTCAGAGAATACATCCTGCAATTCACTTGAAACAGTTCTACTACGGTTACTAAAACGTACAACATCCAGTTCTGTAGTAAGCCGACGACAGTGGCGACGTATACGTTCAGCTGCTGTATTAACTGCTTGATGAGACTGGCTTACTAGCAAAATGCTCTGAGTATTTTGTTTTTCAAATAAATAATGTACGAATGCTGCTATAAACTCAGTTTTACCCGTCCCAGGAGGTCCCTGTAGGAGAGATACAGGTCCATTTTTTAATAGTTTTTCAAACGCCTCTTTTTGGGGATCATTTAATCTTATCGTCTGCCCATATTCATCAGTGCGATCATATCGTTTGAAGTCATCTTCACCAATAGTAGAGTCGTAATGAGTAGCGGGTAGTTTACAAGTTGCATCAAAATATTCATAAAGGTTATTGATTACGGCCTCGCCATCTAAAATTCTAGATAGCGCATTTTTACGACGGTTAAAAGAAACCTTACTCTGTTTACTTTGTATATAGACTATTGTGTCTTCAACTATAGAGTTATTACGCTTGACACTACCTGGCTTAAAATGAAGCTCGTTTAAAGAGCTCCTTTTAACATCTATATTTCCATATACAAAGGTCTTATTATTAGCAGTATCTTTGCCTAAAGCTTGTACAATATCGTCTTTATTGAATTGGTCTAAAGGGCTTACTTCTCCATTGTAGGGTACATAAACCTTATCCTCATTCTGCCAAATAACTGAGTCAGTGGCGGTAATATATGGAAGCGCCTCGGTTTCGGTGTTTAAAATTGCTTGCCATAACTCTTTAACTGTAAAGAAGTATGAACTTTCCTTCTTTGAAGGCTCTTCAGTAAACTCAATTATTTCAGAAGTAAAATCAGGCTCAGATTCAGGTTCTACATTTTGATTAGTAGTGTCATCCGTTCTTTGTAACTCTTTAATAAAGTCGTCAACTGCATTAGTAAAATGAGCGTCCTTTAATAGTACTTTGTTTAAATCAGCTAAATCATGACGATGCTTGCTAGTTAGCCGAACTCCTACAGAAATAATTGATTGGCTATCTCTTCTGTCTTTAGCTGATATATGGTCTCGGCTAATAGGCGGTAGGACATGCGTAAACTTTTTTTCTGTTATTGAGTAAAAAGCTTTAAACAAACCACCTAAACCTATAAATTTAACTAGTATGTCGTTCTTTTCTTTACTTTTACTTTTTTCGAACTGAAAAAATAGCTCATCGTTTTCTGGATATATTTCAAGCGTGTCAAAAGAATCTCTATTGCCAATACCTACCTCAATCATTTGAACTTCAGATTTTGGTTGAAGAGCGTCTTTAAAACGTTCAAGAGAAATAAAACCTGATTTGAGGTCTAATAACTCAGTAGATACGACTTCAGCAATATCAGGAAATTCAGTAGAGTCTTCACCCCAAGCAACTCCTAATAGCTCACAACTCATTTTCATAACTGCAAAAATATCACGCATTTGAGTCGTAGCGTTTTCAGCGTGGCTAGGAGCGTATTCATAATTTAAGTTGCTACTACCATTTGAAGTAAAGTCTAAAGCATCAAATAGATATAACTGATAATCGATATCATCAGAATCAGCAGCAATTGGACTTATTTTTATATTTTCAGGATGTAAATCACCATGCGTAACACCAATTCCATGAAGATGCTCAATAGCATGAATAAGTTGATTAATGACTCCAAGTTTATGTTCAAGAGTTAACTTGTCATCTAAGCTTTTTAACTCTGACCACGCGAAACCTTCTACAAGGTCGCTAACCATATATAAACTACCAGACTTAGTAGCAACACCAAACTCGTGAATATTAGGTATGTATTTTGGTGAAAGCTGTTTTAAGTTAGAAGTTCTTTGTAGCCAATCAAATATGGCACGAGCTTTATAATCTTCATTAACTGGAAAGGTATTCAACCACGCCTTAACTATTCGACCATTAGATAAGTAAACTTCCTTTTGGTCAGTTTCAACGATGAAATCTTCATCCTCATCCTCTCTAAATTGACGATAATGACTAATATTATGATAAAAAGGTTCTAGTTGATCCTTATCAAATGAAAAGTCTTTTTCATCTGTGGGCCTAGCTTCATTGAACGCTTCTAGAAAATCCTTTGCATTTATATAGGGATTTTCAGATAAAGCTTGTTTGATGACAATTGAGTACCATTCATCATCTCGTTCTAAATCCTGCTTAAATGACTGAATACTATCGTTAGATAAGCGCTTTGCTTGTAGAATATGCCAAGATAATACCGCTAAAGCTCGTACGTCTAACTGATAAGCAGTATAGATTTCAATAGGATAAGTATTTTCTACTAGATCTGTTGATACAGTGAGTATGTCTCTAATATCTCCCACAGTTCCTTTTTTAGGAAAAAAAGCAGTAGCAAAACCGGATATCGAAATTTTCTTATCAGCAGATAGCCATAGACTGTGTGTACCCAAATCTCTATGAGCAATTCCAGCATCGTGCAGATCAACAAATTTATGCAATAGTAGTTTTACATAGTCAGCGCGATCTTTAATTGCGATTTGTTTGGCTGTTTGACCGATAAATTGATTAAATCTAAGTTGAGATGGCATCAAGTCAAATAAGTCGGTGTGGTCTACGGTCATCTCTGATTTTTGAGGGACTGTTTTATAATTCAAACAGGCAGAGTAAAGCTCTTCATTAACACCCTTTAAGTGTTGTAAAACCTCATACTCTCGGCTGACTAATTTGAACCTACCGTCTGATGTTTGCGCCTCTGGATTTTTTATCTTTGAAAAATCCCAACGACGTAATAAGACTTGGTCATTCTTTGAATGCTCTGAATAAGCAAAATACTCGTTATAGATCTTATTCGGATGTTGAAATGCAGGGTCATCTTCTGCTACGTAGCCATTTACCTTAATACTTTTAGGCTTTACGTTACTTCCACCAAAAACCTCATCAAATACTGCAAAATCTTTATTCAAGACCTTAGCATCTGGGTGTGGTCTAAAACGATCATTAAATTTTTTTTCATCTTTAAGTTGTAAGAACTCTTTCAGACTTAAAGTGTGTATTTTCTCATTGTCATCTAATTTACTGTAATCTGCATTGCCTGTCATTACGACTAAAAAATGTATAATTGGGGTACGGACTTTATTAGTGAATTTATTTTTGTACCTCTTTAATATACGATCCATTAAATACTGTTTATCACGTGTAATAGAAACTGGGGATCTGCCCATATCTTTACTGCCAAGATACCAGCGATTATTTTTGCTCGTAACTTTATATTTGTTCCAGTCTTTTAGTTCTATTATTAGCACATTGCAATGAGTGATGATTACTAAATCAAACTCACCTTCTTTATTGCCTTTAGGATCAGCCAATCTAAATCCAGAATATCCTTTCCATGGAAACATAGGATTGCTAGGGGCGCTCTTTTTAAATTCATCAAAACTAATAGTTTTGCTATCTTTCCTATCAAGTTCAGCTAATGCATCTGATGCTTGAAAGTTTGCTTTAATTTTTTCAATAGCCTCAACTTCATGCTGTGTAAGCCCGCCACCCCAATCCTGTACTTCCATTACTCATCCTTAACTTTTCTAAATAAATTAAAACTGCAAATTAAAACAACTAACCCTCAAGCTCATCCAATACAGCACGGAAGCTTGCCAGCCCAGCTTCTATATTATCGATAATGTCACTCGCTAGATCTTCAGGGTCAGGTAGGTTATCTAGGTCTGTTAGTGAGTCGTCTTTTAACCATGAAATATCTAGGCTAGTTTTATCACGCTTCTTAATGTCCTCGATACTGTATTTGCGCCAGCGGCCAGTAGGATTGGTTTCAGGGTCATAGGTTTCAACACGCTCATGGATATTATCAGCGTTATAACAAGTAATGAAATCTTGCAAATGCTCAAGCGTCATCGGTTTGCGTTTAAGGGTGTGATGAACGTTGGTACGGTAATCGTATATCCATACATCTTTGGTAACGGCGTCTTCTTGAGCAGGATGGTTGTCAAAGAATAAGACGTTTGCTTTAACGCCATTGGCGTAAAAGATGCCTGTTGGCAGACGCAAAATCGTATGCAGGTTAGTTACTTCTAGTAGTTTCTTACGCACAATCTCGCCAGCACCACCTTCGAACAAGACGTTATCAGGTAAAACAACGCCAGCTTTCCCATTAATCTTGAGCATGGTGTAAATATGCTGGAGGAAGTTAACCTGTTTATTAGAGGTCGTCGCCCAAAAGTCTTGGCGATTATAGACAAAGTCTTCTTTTTCTTGCTCGCCTTCATCATTGGTGACGGTGATGCTGCTTTTTTTACCAAAAGGTGGGTTGGCAAGTACCATATCGACACTTTTACCTGCTGATCCAATCAAAGCATCATCTGAGCTGATAGGGCTATCACCATCAATCTCCCCGATACCATGCAAGAATAAATTCATTAAGCACAGTCTGCGAGTATTGGCGACGATTTCATTACCTGAGAAGGTATTATGCTTTAGCTTTTCTTTTTCCTCGACGTCAAGCTTATGATGCTGCTCTATATAGTCGTAAGCCGCAAGCAAAAAGCCACCTGTGCCCGCTGCTGGGTCGGCAATAGTAATATCAGGACTAGGTTCCATACAGGCAACGATAGCTTGAATCAGAGGCCTTGGGGTAAAGTATTGACCCGCACCAGACTTAGTATCCTCAGCATTTTTCTCCAAGATACCTTCGTAGATATCGCCTTTGACATCCGTACCTAAGCGTACCCATTTAGTGCTGTCTATCATGTCAATGAGACGACCAAGCTTAGCGGGATCTTGAATCTTATTCAGTGCTTTGGTAAAGATTTGCCCCAGTAAGCCTTTTTGCTTACCAAGCTCTCTTAGTAACTGGATATAGTGCAACTCAAGTGCTGCGCCTGACTTACTGGTTAAACTGTCCCACTCAAAGCCTTTGGGAACGCCAATATCTCTATTATATGGCGGTAGGCTATATTCATGAGCCATCTTTAAGAAGATAAGATAAGTAATTTGTTCTAGATAGTCGCCATAGCTGACGCCATCATCACGTAGGGTATTACAAAAGCTCCAGACTTTGGAGACGATAGAGCTGGCTTGGTTACTTTGTTGATTGCTTGATAAAATATTTGGGGTTGCTGTGTCGCTCATGGCTTTCTCTCGTATGGATGCTATCTGGTATTGATAAATTATAAATAAATGGTTTTTGCATAAAGACTCAAAGCGGTAAGGTTATCTGCTCATCTTTTTTAGATTTCTTTGATGTTTTAGCAGACTTTATCTTCTCTTTGCTTTTTGACGTAGCCTTATCTTGTTTTGCCTGCTTTTCAGCCAGTGCTTTGGCTTCGCGCTCGGCTTTGATTTGCGCTAGTAATTCGCTGGCTGGCGGATCATTAGGATCTTGTGGTACAAGCTTACCTTGAAAGGCTTTATGTAGGATTGAGGTTTTGAGATTGACCAGCTTTTTAATTGTACTTTCAATTTCCTCTTTGAACTTATCAGCTGTCCCAATTTTTTTATCTAACTCAGCTACAATCAATACTTGCTCATCAAGTGAACAGTATGGGAAGGGGTAATTCATCAGTTTTTGCCCGTTAATATTTGATTGATTCACTCCATCAGTTTTTACAAAATTTCCATACTGCTTCGCTATATGTGAGCCAAGAAAGTAGTTAAGGTATTTACTATAAACAATAGAATCTAGCTGATTTACACGTATTAAATACCCAGCGAAGATTGCCTTAGTGTCACTTAATATAATAGAAGTCTTACCGACCAATTCTGGGCTATTGGTTCTATTAAATAAGACATCACCCTTTTTTAAGGCATATTTTTCAATTTCATCAGTATCGCTTGTAAAGACTAAGTCATCCCAATCAATAATACCGTTTTGCATATTACCCATTCTAAGTACAGGGACTAGACCTTGTTTTTCAGATTTAGTAGAGGTGCCATATTCGACACTTAATGTCATTAATCCCAAACGCTCCCATAACCAAGATGAAGGTAGTTTAGGTAGATTTATTTCATTTAAATCAGCTATTGATTCAAGTTTTTTTAAAGCATTTGGTTTTCTAGGTTTTTTTCCTTCCTTATCTTCCTCTTCCCAAGCTTCAACCGCTTGCTCCCAATCCGCCATTTGCTGATCGTAGTAATTTTGACGAGCGGCTTGAATCTGCTTTAGCAACTCATCAGCACTAGGCAAGGGTTTGCCATGCTTCTCGGCATAATCTTCTCGCCATTTAGCCGTCAGCTTGCCTTCAAAAGCATGCTTAAGTAGCGACTGACGATATTGCTCGAGTTGCCGTTTGGCTAAAGTAAGATTTGCAATACCTGCATCGACCTCTGAAAACAGCGTTTCAATTTTATCGACAATGCGGTTTTGTTCGTTAAGTGGTGGGAGTAATAATGGTGTTTTTTTGAGTGTAATACTCGATACTTGTGGAAACGTGGTTCCTGTAGTATTAGCGTTAAAATACGGCATCGCATTAATCAAGCTATACCATATATATTTAGGTACAATATTCTGAAATGCCTTTAAACCAGCCACACCTCTACCTAAACAGTAGGTTTTATCACTCCAGTTCAAATCACCTATAGTAGCCCTAATACAGATTAAGATATCTCCTTCAGAACTCAACTTCTTATAATCCGTTGTATGCTTTTTAGACTCAGGCGTTTGAGAGCCAAAATCACTTGCACCACCAACCAATGGATAACCTTCATTGTTATTATTATAAAATTGACTACTAGGTGATTGTCCCATTTCGATATGGCAAATATCGTTTAATTCTACTTGCGCCCAACCAGTCGGTAACTCTACTTCATTTATCATGCAATCAACTCAATATTTATTTCATTTAGTAATTCGTCAAAGTCCAAGCCTTCACTAAGCACCTCATAAGCTTCGCCTAGACCGCCATATTGATTAAACGGTGTTAGCTCAAAGTCATCAGAAGTTATCGCAAAAGAGGTCGTCACATGGTCACGAATCATACGTAACCACTCCATCTGTGTATCGGAAAAGGCAGACTTACTTCTTGCGTTGTGGGCAAACACCCAGTCTTGGAAGTTTTTACGTACCGTATTATCAAAAGGCGTTAGCTTATCATCGATACCGACCACACGGCGCACCAAACTGACCAGCGCCGTTAATTCGTCTTCCACCTTTTGAGAGGTCACACCATCGATGATGGAGTACGCTTCCCAAACACTGAATATGGCTAAGGGTGGCTTGCTTGCTTTAATCGCTTCATATAGCTCTTTTATCATCGCAAAGCTGAGTGCCTGACGACGATGCGGCTGATTATACAAGATTTGTAGCGCCGTAATATTGTCTTTATTGGCTTCTATATAATCAGTAAATCGGTTGACAAGGCTCTCAGCTTTTTCGACTTGGTCAGTTTCCCAACCTATATTAGTTACTTCATCGATGTTCAGGTGATCAATCTTCTGCTCACTTTCTCGTCTGATTTCTTCAAGCTCTGTAATTAACTCACCATTGAGCCATCTACTGGCTTCTTTCACCCGTTTATGCTGCGCCTTCTTCACAGCCTTATCACTAGGCGTCTCGTCAATACTGATGCCTTCAAGCTGGCAAGCGGACTCATGCACGAGATCGACATCGATAGCCGTGAATAAGCGTTTAACCAACTCACTTAACGATACTCCACCAGTGGCTTTTTCTACCGTAGCGTGTTGCTCAGGCTCCAAAGCGATATCAAGACGTTTTAGGCGGCTGGCAAATGAGCTTACCGTATCGGTGTCGGATTGACCCATCATGATACCCGTAGCGAGATCACGAAAGCTGACCGATTTCTTGGTATCTAATTGACTACTACTGGTTTTAAGCGATTTAGTGACCCCGATAGCATCGACGATGACGTAATGCGTTTTAGCACTCCTAGCACTAGGGGTGACCTTTTGGAGACCTTCTTTATCGAGGGTACGTGTGCCACGGCCTTTCATTTGCTCGAAGAAATTACGACTTTTGACGTCACGCATAAAGAGCAGACATTCAAGCGGTTTTACATCTGTACCTGTGGCTATCATGGTCACCGTGACTGCAATACGAGGATTATAGCTATTACGGAAGTTAGCCAGTACGGTTTTGGCCGCTTCACCTTCTTCAGTGATTTCACCTTCATCATCGACTCTATCTTGACCTGCTTTATAAGTAATTTTTTTGCAAAAATCGTTGCCTTTACCGAACTCCTCTCGGACAATATTGATGATATCGTCAGCGTGACTATCAGTTTTGGCAAAGATTAGCGTTTTAGGCACTTCGTTACGTGCAGGAAAGATGGTAGGTAAGCTGTCTCTGAAGCTTTTTATAACTGTACGAATTTGGCTGGGATTGACAATATCTTTATCTAGCTGCTTAGAAGAGTACGCTTCATCGCTGTCTTGTGCCTGCCAGCGTTTTTTACGAGTGACTTTTTCTCTGTGTTCTATCAGCTCTTTAGCCGTCAGTTTTGCGCCTTCCTTAGTGATTTTGGTCTCTATCAAGTAAACTTCATTGCCTACATTGACCCCATCAGCGACTGCTTCTTCGTGGGTATATTCACTAACGACGTTTTGGTTAAAAAAGCCAAAGGTACGACTATCAGGAGTTGCTGTCAGACCAATCAAAAACGAATCATAGTAATCGAGTACTTGGCGCCACAGGTTATAGATAGAGCGATGACACTCATCGATAAATATAAAGTCAAAAAACTCAGGAGGAATGGCGCTATTGTAAACTACAGGCAATGGCTCTTTGATATGTTTCTCGTACTCCTCTAGACCTTCTTGCTCCAATGCTTGGTCTAGCGGCTCACCTTTGAGGATAGAGTACATGCGCTGAATGGTGCAGATATAAACTTGAACACCTGACGGGACATGCGGCGAGGTAATGATTTGCGCGTTATACAGTTCTGTAAACTTACGATTGTCATCATGAGGCGAGAATACGATCATCTCTTGTTCAGCTTGCTCACCTAAGTTGATAGTATCTACTAAAAACAAAATACGGCGCTTACCAGTATATTTGAGCAAACGGTACATAATACTGATAGCGGTATAAGTTTTACCCGCACCTGTCGCCATCTGAATCAATGCACGCGGGCGAGCCTCAGCAAGTGACTTTTCTATATTGACAATAGCACGCTCTTGACAATCACGTAGGTCAAGCTCTGACGCTGGTAAGTTGTCTGGATTTAACGGAGGAATAGATTTTAGTTTCTTACGTAAGGTATTCTTGCCCTCGGCAAACCATTTTTCTAGCGTCTTTGGGCGATGAAAGTTGAAGACTTCTCGTGAGCGCGGATTGGGATCATTTTGATTGGTAAAGCGAGTAATAACACCAGTAGACTCATACAGAAAAGCAATATCTGCTTCATCAATATGCTTAAAGTCGCTAGTGGCATAGCGCGCGCTTTGTTCTTCAACCGTCGTTATCTTCTGCCCATAGTCTTCAGCTTTTGCCTCAATGATACCGACAGCTTCTCTATCTATGAATAGCACATAATCAGCAGGGCCCGTGCTAGTTGGATACTCCCTAACCGCAACCCCTAGACCGGCATTAGGATTATAGTCCTTGAGTTTCTGTACCAACCAGCCAGCTTGTTTAAGTTGGCGATCAATATTGTCTCGGGCGATGTCTTCTGGACGCTGATTTGTTGTCATATTCACGTTCAATCTTAATGTTGAATTTAAATAGTCTAATATAGCTGAAAAATGTTGATAAAGCTAAGACCAACAAGTGTTGGAATAAGTATTATTCAACGCTAAGAGTTAGTGATACTATGCCAAATATTGTTTTGTAAACAAATATTTTAGCCATTAAACCCGTAAATAGGCAAAAACGTTTAACTATTCGATAAAAATAAGGTGATAGAATGAATTTTTGGCATATGCAGTTGCACCCTGATAACTCTAGCTTAGGACAGGAAAAAGATATCTTAAAAAAAACCAAGTTGATTGGGATTGGGATTTGGGAAGACCCAGACGAGGATAAGATACAAGAACGCAAATTTGCTAAACAAATGAAAATTGGAGATGTTGTTGCTATAAAAAGAGGAGGTACAATAATAGCTTTAACTAAAGTCGTCGGCGACTGTGAGTTTGAGGAGAATATTGATCGGGATTTAGCTTGGTTTCAACGAAGACGAAAAGTTGAAATATTAGATTGGTATAGTGAAGAGTATGGTTATTATATAGCTCCGACAGCAGCTCTAACAAGATGTAATATGGCTTTTAATGATAGTGTACGAACTAATGACTCAATTAAAAAATGGTATGAGAAAGTTATGAGTGAAAGTCAGATAAACGAAGTGTCTAAACTCCTGAAATATAAGCATCAAGTCATATTACAAGGTCCACCAGGCACCGGTAAAACAAGACTGGCTAAACTGGTTGCCGAAGATTTAACGCATACAGAACAAAAAGGTAAGCCACAAGATATCTTAGATAGACTAATACAAAATTTTGATTCCTCAGCTAACGATATTCAATCACATCGCACTTTATACAAAAAGCTACTCACAGAATTTCAAAATACTTTTCCTGCTGATTCATTAAAAGGTATGACGTTAAATGAGTTTGCGATTGGGACGGGCGAGAATGACTCTTTTTGTTGGTGGCTTGAAGTCAAGTTACATGAATTAGGACGCTTCTCTCCAGGTAGCTCTAACAATTATCCAATATACTGGAGTAAGGATAAAGAAGATTACGTTATTAACAAAAAGGTTGGTGACGACGTAGATGCAGAAACAGCAATGGGAATTATTGCAGATCATCTGTTCAAACTAGTTCAAGAAACTGACTTAGAGGCATCAATAGCATTATTGGGCAAAAGCTTTACGCTAAAAGTGCTAAATAGCTACTATCCTGACAGATATTTTCCTATAAATAGTGAAAACTCATTAAACAACGCACTAAAGCTATTTGGCGTATATAACCGAAAAATGAGCTTGATCGAAAAAAATCAGAAATTATATTCCATTTATCATGATAAAAAAGAGAAATTTAACAAAGACATAACAGTTAATGAGTTTGCAGGTCTGATTTGGAATAACTTCAATTTAAAAGAGGGCGAGAATTTATCAGAGACTGATGAAGTTATGACTCGTGGAAAATATAAAGTCATTCAATTCCATCCTGCCTATACCTATGAAGACTTTGTAAGGGGTATCGTTGCTAGTAGTCACGAAGGAGTTATAAGTTATAAGGTTGAGAATAAGATTCTTGCTGAGTTTGCAAAAGAAGCTCTTGAAAACCCTAATAGTAAATACGTTCTTATAATTGACGAGATTAATCGCGCTAACCTACCTTCTGTATTGGGTGAATTAATTTATACACTTGAATACCGTGGCAAACCTGTTGAATCAATGTACGAGCTGTTAGACAAAGACGCTGAAGATATGAAATCGCAAAATGTTGGACGAAATATTACCTTACCGAGAAATCTATATATCATCGGCACTATGAATACAGCTGATCGCTCAGTCGGTCATATTGACTATGCTATTCGTAGGCGCTTTGCATTTTATGATGTACTGCCATCGAAAGAAGTAATTATGTTTGAAAAAGCTAGAACGCTCTTTGAACGAGTATCAGAGCTGTTTGATAGTAGTTCTTACTTATCATCGGATTTTGACGCTAATGATGTTCAAATAGGTCATAGTTACTTCATCCCATCTGATGAGAAAATGACTGAAGATGAATTCGATGTTGAGCTTAAACAAAAGCTTAAGTATGAGATCAAGCCCATTCTTCATGAGTACATAAAAGACGGTATTTTATTAGATAGTGCTAGAGAGGTAGTCGAAAACCTAAATGTCTAAGCTAATAAGATCAAACCACTTAGAAACTATACGCGAACACAATCAGATAGACTTTGATTGTGAAGGTGTAGAGGTTTCAGATATATTTTTTCAAGACAATATAAAAAATGAGAGTTGCGTTCAAGTTGTTTATGGTAGAGAAAGCCTTTCGCTCAAAATGTCATACTTTATTGGTGCAGACTGGCTTGTAAAGAACCAACAAGCCATCTATGTCGCACCGAAAATTAACAAAGGGCTGCAAGAAGTTGACTATCTAGGTATGCTTCAATCATGTCTTACGCACGGTGACATTGCTAAGAATACCAAAGACCTATACCACATTAAGCTAAATGAACCTTTTATCGAAATTGATCAGCAGATGGACTTATTAACGCCACTACTGGTCATGCAGTTTCTTCAAACTCTAAAAACCTTGGTAAAGAAAGGCTTAAAGCAATCCTATTATAAAGTCGAGCGTAATCTTAATAGCAGAATTAAAGGTAAAGTCTTAACTGCTCAAAATATCAAAAAAAACATAGTTCGAAATAGAGTTACGAATACCTTTTGTAGTTATGAAGAGTTTGGCTTTGATAGCATTGAGAATAGAGTTTTAAAGCATACGCTAAGCTTTGTTAGACGTTATTTATCTCAATACCCCGAATACCTTGGACCAATGAAGTGTTTAATCGACTATTGCACACCTGCTTTTGAAAATATCAGTGATGAAGTCAATTTACATGAGCTTAAAGCAGTCAAGCGTAACTCTTTTTATAAAGAGTATCAGGAAGCGCTAAAGCTCTCTAAGATCATTCTTAAGCGCTTTGGTTATCATGTCATTGAAGTCAACCATCATACCGTCGAAAAGATATCAGTACCGCCGTTCTGGATTGATATGTCAAAGCTCTTCGAATTATACATCTTGGGACTTCTTAAAGATAAATATGGGGATAAGATACTTTTTCAAGCGAAAGGTAGCTACGGGAATCCAGACTATTTGCTGATAGATGACATGCAACCACTTATTATAGATGCGAAATACAGACCTACTTATCAACAAGACAAGAATTTAAGCTATATCATTGAAGATATTAGACAGATAAGCGGTTATGCAAGAGACGTGGGTATATTAGATAAGCTAGGCTATCATACGGTAGAGGAGCAGTCATCAAGTGTTGTCAGTTGTGTCGTTATCTACACTGATCAAGATGAGGGCGATAAGCTACCAAACAGTTTAACCGCTGGTAAATCGATTGAAGGCTTTACTAAGTTCTATAAGGTGCCAATCTCTGTTCCTGTTCTCAAAAATCAAACAGTTGAATAAACTCTGTCAAACGGGATCGTTTACCACAACCAACTTTTCACAATCTTGGTCACAAAATGGTCACCGTTTGGTCACTGAGTACTTGGTCACCGATTTTCAAAAGGTAAAGTACATGCACGCAGACTTATAGAGAATACATTATTAAAGAGTAGATTGCTTCTTAGGAGTTAATAAAGACAGAATAACCAACCCTTACGGATAAAGGTTTTAAGCGGAATTTCAGACACAAAAAAACCCCAAACAATCTAATGCTTGAGGTTGAAACTTTTGTATTAAAACTAAGTTTTAAAAGTGGCGCAGCGGACGGGACTCGAACCCGCGACCCCCGGCGTGACAGGCCGGTATTCTAACCAACTGAACTACCGCTGCTTAGGTCGTTTTAGCATCTTGCCTTTATAAAAGGTCCACTTGCTAAAAAGTGGTGGGTGATGACGGATTCGAACCGCCGACATTCTGCGTGTAAGGCAGACGCTCTACCAACTGAGCTAATCACCCGCTCTGTGGGTGTGTATTATATAGATTTAGATATGGCTGTCAAACGATATTTCGATTATTTTAGCAAATAATCGAAAATATATTTTTAAGCAGTTGATTTATTGTCATAAAATCTAAAAAAACAACAGTGTTTTCTGTAAAACACTTATGATAGTTATCTGTTGTTTGAAGATTAAAAGCGACTATACTACTGAATGTTTTATAAAGGTCATTGATTTTATCTGAATGGTTGGAGGCGAGCATAGATACTTTTACTATTGAACAGTACTTTACGACTTGGTCTTGGGGCGATTTTGCCGGGTTGGGTCTGGTATTGCATATTGTGCTGATGATAGTAATGACGCTGCGTATCGTATCTGTGCAGCGTAATATCGGCGTGTCTATCGCTTGGGTTGCGGTTCTTTATACATTGCCGGTGTTTGGTTTTATCGCCTATATTTTGTTGGGTGAGCCGATGATTGGCCGCCGTTATCGTGAGCGGGTGGATCAAGCCAGTCTATTGATGAATGATATGGCACGGCGTGAGCATTTGGTGTTTGATCAAGGTCAAGAGCTGCTACCGCCCAACTATCGCGGTGTCAGTCAGATAGGAACGCGCTGGACAGGGTTTGGCGTGTTTCCAGGTCACAATATGCAGCTGTTGACAGAGCCGAGCGCGATCTTTAACAGCTTAATCGATGATATCAATGCCGCTCAGCGGACTGTTTTGATGGAGTTTTATATTGTCTATCCAAAGGGGCAGGTACTAGAGCTGATAGAGGCGCTGGCTGCGGCGGCGCGGCGCGGGGTAGAGTGTCATCTGTTGGCCGATAGTGTGGGCAGTTTTAGCTTTTTTAATAGTAGCGCGCATCGTACGCTTGAGCGGGCGGGGGTGTTTGTCCATCAGTCGCTTCCTGTGGGCTTATTTAAGACGCTCTTTAAGCGCTCTGATTTGCGCAATCATCGCAAGATTGTGGTGATTGATGAGTATATTGGCTATATCGGTAGCTTTAATCTGGTGGACCCAAGGTTTTTTAAACAAAACAAAAACGTCGGTCAATGGATTGATGTGGCGATTCGGGCGACCAGTCAGCAACCGATTAGTATCGCGACGGCGATGGCAAAAGTGGTGGCGACCGATATCGGCGCCGAAAACAACGAAAACCTAGATGCGCTCAATCAGCGAGTCAATAACTATACGCGAAAGCTCTATGTGATGGATCCGACCATCAACGACTTAAACAGTCGCGTAAAAGTATTGAGCGATCACATTGATTATCACGAGCAGCCAGATATTGGCTCGACGTCGATTGTGATACCCAAAAAACCAATCGTAAAAGGCGTGTTGGCGCAGCTCATACCCTCAGCACCGCAAGTCACAGCGCATGTGATTTATAACACTTTGGTGACGGTCATTCATCGCGCCAATAAACGTATTCGCATTACCACGCCGTACTTTGTGCCTGATGAGGCGCTATCAGGAGCGCTGACCATCGCCGCAAAGCGCGGGGTCGAGGTGACGCTGATTGTACCGGAAAAGGTCGATTCGTTTTTGGTGCAGCACGCCTCACAAGCGTATTATCAAGAGCTGCTAGAGGCGGGGGTCAACATAGCTTTGTTTACAGGCGGGCTGTTGCATACCAAAACGGTGGTCGTCGATGATGACTATTGTCTCTTTGGGACGGTAAATATTGATATGCGCAGCTTTTATTTAAACATGGAGGTCAGCTTGGCGATTTATACGCCAGAGATGGTCGCACAGGTGGCAGACTGTCAAGAGGTGTATTTACAAAGCTGTCGCTATGTGAGTCTTGAGGCGTGGCAGCAGCGGCATGGTGCGGAGCGACTGTTTGATAACGTGGTGCGTCTGTTTAGTCCGTTATTGTAGCCTGTGGTGTTTTAGGATAAGGTAAGCAGGCGCTCGCTGCCGCTTAGTAAGTGAGCTGGTCGATAAATGCGCTGTGTTACCGATTTTTGACTAGGGCGTGTTGAACATTCGCAAATAGGCACTGCTGATCGCTAAAATTGTTCCAGACAAGGCACAAAGCGACGATAATGCAGATGCCTTAGCGAGATTTGTAACGCAGTATGGGGCAATTTTAGCAT